>JAPLIX010000346.1 GCA_026388865.1 Pseudomonadota bacterium
CGAGTCACTTCTCCCAATATATATATTTTAAGGCTGTTCATTTCCCTGACTGTTATAGTAATATGTGGCTCCGCTATATATTCACTATATTTCCTGTTTAACTCATCCTTTAATTCATCAACCGTCAACCCTGCTGCAGCGACCTCACCAACCGGCGGAAGGGAAATTTTCCCATCTGGCATTATCACCGCATCGGAAGACGCCTCTTCGTGTCGCCACACTGTCACCTTCAGAGTATCACCGCAACCCAGTACATAGGGCTTATTTTGATGAAGCGCAGCCAGCATTTTTTCATCTCGATCAATAATTTGATACCCCACCTTTGTGCAGGAAAAGATTAAAAATAAAAATGGAATAAAATAAAAGACGGGTAATTTTCGGAGTAATATCTTGTTTTTCATAGATAAAAATAGTTTAATTTATAAAGAATATTCAGTACCCCTTATCGAAAGCACGGTAAATAATCTTTAACAAAGAAGCTTGAAACATGATGCTTGTTTATTTTGCCGTTACTAATTTATAGTATAGCACGGAATTGTAGAACAGACCATACATCAGTACAATCCACCGAAGATGCAATCAGAGGAGTATCATTTGAAGGCAGTACCTATTTGAACTATACAAAACTGATCTTGCAAGTTATTGGGATTCTCTATATGCCTGGGTTTATAACCAATATCAGACCATGTTATCGTAAAATTTTTACATAAACATCAAGATATAATTTAAATTTTATCATTTAGTTCTTATCATGTCCAGAATTTTACTGTGACAGGAACAATTGCTTTCACAAGGCATTATTTATAGAAAATTTTCTCTGAAAGCAATCCCTTGGTGATGATTAATAATGTGCTTACACATTACTGATTAAAAATGCTATTTAAATACAAGTAGACACCGTGCAATATAACCGTTATGACCTCATTTACTCTCATATCCCAATACGTTCCCCAGGGCGATCAGCCGCAGGCTATAAGAAAGCTGAGCGATGGTGTCCTCCAGAATAAAAAGCAGCAGGTGCTCAAGGGGGTGACCGGCTCAGGCAAGACCTTCACCATGGCCAATGTCATCCAGGAGGTGCAGAAGCCGACTCTGGTTATTGCTCCGAACAAGACGCTGGCAGCGCAGCTCTATGGCGAGTTCAAGGAGCTGTTTCCTGAAAATGCCGTGGAATATTTTGTCAGCTACTATGATTATTACCAGCCGGAAGCGTATATCCCCCAGTCAGACACCTACATTGAAAAGGATTCCTCCATCAATGAGGAAATCGACCGCATGCGTCACGCGGCCACCTCATCCCTGCTGTCACGGCGGGATGTGATTGTCGTGGCCAGTGTTTCCTGCATATACGGCCTTGGCTCTCCGCAGGAATACCAGGAGATGCTGGTCCTGGTAAGAGACCGTGCTCAGATCGCACGGGATGAAATCCTTGCCCGGCTGGTGGAAATCCAGTACGAGCGGAACGACTTTGATTTTCACCGTGGCACCTTCAGGGTGCGGGGAGATATCGTGGAAATTTTCCCTGCCTATGCAGAAGACAAGGCCATCCGCCTGGAATTCTTCGGCGACATGGTGGAAACAATCAGCGAGGTTGACCCCATTCGCGGCATGGTGGTACGCCCTCTCACCCATGTGCACATCTATCCCAACAGCCATTACGTCACAACCCGTGACAACCTGAAGCGCGCCATACAGAATATAAAAGAAGAGCTTGATGAGCGCATCAAGTTCCTTAAATCCCAGAACAAGCTCTTAGAGGCCCAGCGCATCAGGGAGCGGACGCGGTTTGACCTGGAGATGATGGAGGAGATGGGGTACTGCAATGGCATTGAGAACTACTCGCGCCATCTCGACGGCAGGCAGCCGGGAGAGCCGCCCTATGTGTTGCTCAACTACTTCCCCGAAGATTTCCTCCTGTTTATCGATGAGAGCCATATTACCATCCCGCAGCTCAATGGCATGTATCACGGTGACCGGTCACGGAAGGGGACGCTGGTGGAATACGGGTTTCGCCTCCCCTCGGCGCTTGATAACCGGCCGCTCACCTTCGAGGAGTTTCAGAAGAAGGTAAACCAGATAATTTATGTCTCAGCTACTCCTGCTGAGTATGAGATGAATAAATGTCAGGGGGAAGCGGTGGAGCAGATTATTCGGCCTACCGGTCTTATTGACCCGGCCATTGAAGTGCGCCCGGTAGCGGGGCAGGTGGATGACCTGTATGGAGAGATACGCAAGCAGGTTGTGGCACAGGAGCGGACGCTGGTAACAACGCTTACCAAGAGGATGGCAGAGGACCTGACCGCGTATTATGCAGACCTTGGCATCAAGGTGCAGTACCTGCATTCAGAAATTGAGACCCTGGAGAGAGTCACCATAATCCGTGATCTGCGTCTCGGAAAGTTTGATGTGCTCATCGGCATAAACCTTTTGCGCGAGGGGCTGGATTTGCCGGAGGTTTCCCTGGTAGCAGTGCTTGATGCAGATAAAGAGGGCTTTTTACGGTCTGAACGCTCCCTGATTCAGGTGTGCGGCAGGGCAGCGCGCAATGTGCGGGGCAGGGTAATTCTCTACGGAGACGTGGTAACCAGAAGCATGGAAGTGACCATCAGGGAAACCATGCGCAGGAGGATGCTTCAGGAAAAATTTAATACAGAACATAACATAACTCCCGAATCTGTCCGCAAGGCAGTGACTGACATAATGAATTCAGTGTATGAGAAAGATTATGTAACCATTCCCATGGCTGCAGAGCCGGAAGTGCCGTATATTACCAAAAAACAGGTGCCTAAGCTGCTCAAGAAGCTCAGGAAAGAGATGGTTGAGGCAGCAAAACTCCTTGAATTTGAGCGGGCTGCAGAACTGCGAGACCGCATCATGCGCCTTGAGCAGACAGAGCTCAAATATCTTGACAATGTAGCCTGAATTGCCTATTTTTCATTGAGAAGCATTTGAGCCTTCAGCTATCAGCGTTCAGCCGGATATTACTTGTTGCTGACAGCTGAGTGCTGAAAGCTTTTCAGCTGTCAAATGCCGGCGTGGTGGAACTGGCAAACGCAGGGGACTCAAAATCCCCCGGGCTCCGGCCCTTGAGAGTTCGAGTCTCTCCGCCGGCACCAGTAAATAAAAGGGTTTGCGGCCTGTCTGGCCGTATGCCCTTTTTAAATAATATATTTCTCTCTCCGCTTTCTCACCTTATGTAACACCGCAAAAGTATGATCATGGGCAAAAAAGGACTCACTATTACCCGGTCATGCGCAGCGGCTGTTGTGCTGCTGCTCATAACATTTACACTGTTTGCTTTTTTGCTCATTGATCAGAAATACATCAAGGGGAAAATTATCCAGGAGCTCTCCCGCTCCCTCAATGCTGACGCGCGGGTAGAGCGTGTCTCCCTGTCCCTGCTTCCGCGGCCCTGTGCTGTGGTGCGCGGGGTGTCCCTGAGTTTCACTGGCGGGGCTTCGGTCAGCATACAAAGGGCATCTGTGTACCCCGCGCTACTCCCCCTTCTTAGCGGAGACATACAGCCGGCACAGCTCATCCTTGAAGCACCGGAGGTGAGCATTCCCCTGCCGGAGGTGAAAATGCCTGCAGCGTCATTGGCGACAGATTTTTCTGTTGCCTCAATGCAGCAGCAGGCTGTTGCCGCTCCCCTGAGCGCACCCTTTTCAGTTTCAGTAATATCAGCGCTGCCCTGGATGTATCCGCAGGCCGGGTAGCGGTCAGCGCCGTGTGCGCCTCGAATCTCTGTGAGAACCTGACCATACAGATTTCCGCAGGAATCAGCGACCCGGGCATTGAAGGCACCCTTTCTTTTTCTCATCTTGACGCCAAACCCATCATTGACTGCTTTTTCCCCGGCGTTATCCCAATCGGCAGCTCTGCGATAAACGGGGAATTGACCTTTACCGCAGATGAGGCCGGTGCCTTTCACGCCAGCCTCTTGAGCACAATCCGGCAGCTGACGCTTAAGGGAGCAGAAGCGCAGCAGGTGATTAAAGGCACGCTCAACAAGCTTTCCCTGGAAGCTGATGCGCGCAGTACCCGCGTTTCCTTTTCCGCACAGTTTGTCCATCCGCAGCTGGAGGCCGCGGCTAAAGCCGCCATCGACAACAAATCCCGTGAAATCACCCTTGAGGTTGACGGAAAAAATATAGACCTTGCCTCATGCCGGGATGTGCTGCATGCCGCTGCCGGCAGCCAGCCCCTGGTAAGAGATATCAACGCCAGGCTGAAAGGCGGCACCATCAGCGATCTTTTCCTTAAGGCACAGGGGCCTTTTAATTCAAGTCTTATGGAGAATAAGAATGCTACCCTGAAAGCCTGCTTTTCCGAGGGCGGCATCCTGCTCCCGGAAGCAGGACTCGCCCTGCAGGAGGTGAACGGTGAACTGACCATGCAGGACGGAATGCTGGGAGTAAAAAACCTTGCGGCACGCTGTGAAAACTCCCGGGCCTACGGCGCAACCCTGCGGTTTGATCCTGGCCGTCAGTATAAGCCGGTGCTGATTGAGACTATGTTTACCGCCGATCTTTCACAGCTCCCCACGCTGGTGCGCCTCATTCCCGCGTCTGATTTAAAAAATGAGCTTGCACTCATCGCATCTCCCCGGGGAACTGCCGGCGGCAGGTTCCGCTTAAGCGAAGAAAAAGGCTCTTACCGCACCGAGGTTGACATCAGCGGGCTGAACCTGAAAGCAGGCTACCGCACATTCCCGGAACCGCTTGAGCTTCGCCGGGGAACATGCATCTACCAGGATGGCGAGCTGGCATTCAGGGAGCTTACCGGCAGGCTTGGCAGCTCGGAGATACCTGATGTCTCTGCAAGCTTCAGCCTGCGGGATGACCAGCGCTTTGCTATCACCTCCAAAGGCTCAACAATAGCTCTTGATGACCTGCTCCCGGTACTCAATTCTTTTGCAGCCACCAAAGACCTCATGCGTGACATAACCACGGCAAACGGTTCACTAGTCCTCAAAAAATTCGACTTAAACGGGCCGCTGCTCAGCCCTGAGCAGTGGAAGTTTACCGTGCGCGCAGCTGTGCAGGATGTCTCCCTTGCTGCCGGGGTGCTGAATGGTCCGGCAAAAATAAAAAGCGCTCTAGTGCAGGCGGATCAAAATCAATTTTCTCTCTCCGAAGCCCGGACTGCTCTTATGGACAGCTCTCTTGAAGGGTCCCTGACGCTTGACAGCTATCTCCGGGGCATACAAAAAGCCAGCGCTTCTGTCCGGGGGTCTTTGGGACCGAAATCTCTTGAAAGAATAACGCAGTATATTAACTTCCCGGCAGAACTGATGCCCCGCGCCCCGCTTTCAGTTGCAAAATCCCGCATAACCTGGACCCGCACCGGCGCAACAGAGTTCAGCGGAGACTTTTCCCGCGGGACCGGGCTAAAGGTTTCACTTGAGCTGAGGTCTGATCCGCAGGCGCTGGAGATTAAAAAGCTGAAAATTTCCGGGGAGAATGCAGAGAGCGTGCTGCGGCTGAGCATCAAAGAAGACTGGGTGGATGTTGCCTATACCGGAGCAATTGACCGGGGAACCCTTGACCTCCTGCTGGCAAACAACCAGTTTGTGCGCGGCTGGATCAAAGGAGATTTAAACGCGCAGATGGACCAGAAGAACCCGTTAAAATCGACTGCCACAGGAACCCTCGCATGGAAGGACGTGCAATACCCGGGGATTGAAAACCTGCCCGTGCAGATCAAAAGTGCGTCTATTGAAGCAGCCGGTAACAGCCTGCAGGTTAAGGCACTGGATGCCGTAGTGGGGAAATGTGATCTTCATGCCGGCGGCAGCGTCAAATTTTCGCAACAGGGCTATGTTGTTGACATGAATGTTGCGTCTGACAGCATAAACCTTGATGCTTTAGAAAAGGCTTTGACGAAAGGCGCTGCTCCCGCCAGCGCGGAAGAGCTGTGGGAGACCCCGCTCCGGGGCAGGATCAGGGTTGCTGCCCGGTCGCTCAGCAAGGCTGGCCTGACATGGGAGCCGTTCAACGCTGATGTTATGTTCGCTGATAAGGCCATAACGATTGCGGCCACAGAGGCAAAGCTGTGCGATATCTCAACGCCGGGCACGCTTATGGTGACCCCGGATACCATGACCCTTGAGGTTAAACCCGCTGCGCAGAAAGCAGCGGTAAAAACCGTGGTCAAATGCCTGACCGGCGAAAAGTCAATTATAACCGGCACGCTCGATGTGCAAAGTGATCTCATTGCGCAGGGATCAACCTTTAATCTTGCAGACAACCTTGCGGGGAAAATTTCAATAACCGCGCGCAAGGGGCGCATCTACCGCTCGAACCTGCTGACCAGGATTCTGTCATTTTTAAGCATCCGGAACCTTGTCACCGGTGGAACGACTGATATTGCCAGGAAGGGGTTTGCGTATCGCAGTATAAATATAAAAGGAGAGATCAAAGGCGACACCCTGAAGATTGACGAAGGGATTCTGGACAGCGCCACCTTAAGCTTGGCCTGGCAGGGATCAATTGACATGGCAACTAAAAAAATGGATATCACGGTGCTGGCTACGCCGTTTCAACTTTCCGACCTGCTGCTCATGGGTATCCCGGTTGTGGGCATTGTTTTCAGCAGAACACTCATCGGTATCCCGCTGCGAGTAACCGGAACTATTGATGACCC
>JAPLIX010000438.1 GCA_026388865.1 Pseudomonadota bacterium
CAGCTTGTCATCATGGCGCAGCTGCCAGCGGATGAGAACCGCGGCAAGCAGTATCAGCAGCCATAAACCGATAAGCCAGTAGATCCGCTCCGCGGTTATGGCACGCGCCTTCTCCACCTCTTCAGGGGAAATGTTTCCCGCGCCGGCAGCTTCTTCTTTCTTTATCTCCGTGGCAGGAATGGTTTTCATCGGAGCAGCTTCTTCGGCACGCGCCGGGGAGCTCATGAAAAAATTCATGATACCTGCTGCTGCGAAAGCAAACAGTAGCGAACATGCGAGAATGCGTTTCATAGAAATATTCCTGTTACGACCTGGTTAAAAGAAAAATCCGATCGCGGTACAAACTAAAAAAACCAACAGGCTGACTACGGCAAAGGCGGTAAACAGCGGGCTCCGTTCATTGCGCTGCGATTTCCAGTCGACAAACGGCGCGCAGAATATAACCACTGCCGCCAGCGCCAGCCCGGTTATGCCGACCACTTCTCCCTCTATGCCCAGCACATAGGTGGGAATCCATTTAAGTATCTGGTAGACCCAGAGGAAGAACCAGTCCGGCTTCACGCCCACCGGCGCCGGCTTCAGGTAATCAATGACCGATCCCAGCTCTGAGGGCATGCATATGGCAAGGGTAAACAAAAGTCCCACCAGCACCAGGCCGTTTACCGCGTCATGCCATACAAAATGGGGAAACATGGGCTTGGCGGGGATTTTCTTCTTTTCTTCCCTGGCCTTTTTCTCAATTGACACCGGGACGCTCATCCCGTGCATCTGGACGAGTATGATATGAATGGCAAGCACTGCTAAAAGCGCCAGCGGCAGCACGCCCACGTGCAGGGCAAAGAACCGGTTCAGGGTATGCGCCCCCACCTGGGCTCCGCCGCGCAGGAACTCCAGAACGTACTGGCCGACCACCGGAATAGCACCCGGCATATCAGTGCCCACGTTCAGGGCAAAGAAGGCGCGCTCATCAAAGGGCAGCGTGTAGCCGGTGTAGCCTAGAAACAGCACCAGCAGGAACATCACCATGCCGGTAAGCCAGGTGAATTCACGAGGCCGGCGGTAGGCCTTAACCAGAAACGTGGAAAAAAAGTGGACAAAGGCGATTAAAATCATCAGGTTGCTTGCCCAGTGGTGCACCGAGCGGATCAGCCAGCCGTAGGGCAGTTTGACCATGATCTCGGCAACGCTCTGGTACGCGGTTTCAGCTGCCGGCTTGTAGTAAAAAAGAAGTATCGGGCCGGTCACCATCTGGATCATAAATAATATGAGAAGCAGCGCTCCCAGGTAGTACCAGATGGTGTGCTTGTGGACCGGCACCAGCTTCTTGCGCGCCAGATCGATGAGCGCCCCCAGCATGAGCCGCTCATCAAGAGCTTTTTTCACCTGAATCTTCTGTTCTTCCATGGTGTTGTTTCAACCAAAAGTTTTCCTGCGATTAAACTGTCCTCAAGCTTTTTTGGCTTCCGCCCCGCCCTCTTCCGGGTGGCTAATGACCATAACATCCCCCTCCTGCTTTACGCTAAATGCCAGCAGCGGCTTGGGTGGAGGGCCGGCGATATTTTTCCCGGTTATATCAAAATAACCGTCATGGCACGCGCAGTGAAAGGTTTTAGTGTCCGGCTTATAGTTCACATTGCAGTCAAGGTGCGTGCACTTGGCGCTGAAAGCCCTGACCTCTCCGGCTTCGGTCCTTACCAGGATGCCCGGCAGATACCCGTACTGGAAATAGACCGCCGAGTTGAGAGAGAGCTTCTCGATGTCGGCCAGCGTAATGGTTACCGCCTTGGGAAGCGGCAGCTTTTTTTCATAATAGAGAAACCGCACCACCGGATAAGCGAGATAGGCAGCCACTGAGCCCAGGCTCCCGTAAATCAAGCCGGTGAAAAAATCTCTTCTTGAAAGCAGCGATTCCTTGAGCTTCATCAGTACCTCTTCTTAACCACAGCGGGCACAGAGAATAATTTTGTTTTTTTATTCTTTCCCGTATTCTTTATTCTGTGCCCGGAC
>JAPLIX010000383.1 GCA_026388865.1 Pseudomonadota bacterium
TTTGCCGGTGCTTTTGTGTTTCATCAATTTTACCCTCTGAGTGAATTGCCGTTTTTCTATTATTGTGTTCTCCAACCCAATAATACCACAACGCTTTCACTCCGGGGGCTCTTTTTGTGCTACGAAATCGCTCAGCTAAGGAACAAGATACATTTATTCCGCATTCCGAAACCTGTAATCCACATTATAAAAGGGAGGATTTTATGAAAAGAACATTTTTAGCAGCGGCAATCATTACTTTCATTGCAGTTGTATCGTTGTCCGTAACTGCCATCGCCGGTCCCGTGCCTGATACCGGGCAGACGCAGTCCTACACCTATACCTTCGGTGAGGATTCGGACTATACGATCAACCCGCACTCCTACACCGACATTGGCAACGGCGTTGTGCGGGACAATGTCACGGGGCTTGAGTGGCAGCAGACTACAGCCCCCGGCACCTACACATGGCAACAGGCTCTCGACTATTGTAATAGTCTTAGCCTTGGTGGCAAGGATGACTGGCGGCTTCCCACCATAAAGGAACTTTCAACCCTTGTGGACAGCAGCATTCCGTACACCGGCCCGACGATAAACACAACATACTTTCCCGGCACGGCGGCGTCCTATTACTGGTCGTCTACTACCTACGCGGCCAATACTACCTACGCGATGACCGTGTACTTCAACTACGGCTACGTCGGCAACCACGTTAAGAGCGGCAGCAGCTATGTTCGCGCGGTGCGCGGTGGACAGTCAAATAATAGTTTTGTCGACAATGGAGACGGCACAATAAGCGATACCAGTACCGGGCTTATGTGGCAGAAGGCAACTGCGCCGGGAGGAACCTATACCTGGGAACATGCGCTGACGTACTGCGAGAACCTTACCCTGCCCGCCGGGGGTTATAGCGACTGGCGCCTGCCCAACAGGAATGAGCTGCAGTCAATTGTGGATTACAGCAGATCTGGTCCGGCAATTAATACCACATACTTTCCCGGCACGGAGTGGTCCTATTACTGGTCGTCTACTACCGACGCCTACACTGGCTACAGCGCGTGGTACGTGCAATTCGACTACGGCTACGTCGACTACTACAGTAAGTCCTACAACTATTATGTCCGGGCCGTGCGTGGTGGACAGTGTGGGCCATTTGGTGATTCGGATGGTGACGGTATCTGCGATGACGGGGACGCGAGCGGGGTGGTAGGCGATAATCCCTGCCGTGGGGGGAATACGGTATTCTGTGATGACAACTGCCGAACTACCGCAAATGCCAATCAGGCGGATTCTGACAATGATGGTATCGGTGATGCGTGTGCTATTACTACCACCACAACCGTGCAACCAACTACTACGACGACGACAGTTCAACCAACGACTACCTCTTCCTCAACCACGTCATCCATAATACCAACTACAACTACTACGGCTTCAGTGATACCAACAACCACAACATCAGAACCCTCTACCCTTATTAAACTGGCTGATTTTAAATGTATTCCAAGTGATAAAAAAGTAATAATTATATGGGAAACAAAGAGTGAGATTGATAATGCCGGCTTCAACCTCTACCGCGCTGAAACAGAGAATGGGGAATATGAACAAATAAATGATTCTTTAATTCCCGCTGAAGGTTCTGCCACACAAGGTGCATCGTATAAATTTGTGGATGATGATGTGCAGAATAGGAAAACGTATTACTACAAACTTGAGGATATCGACCTTAACGGCCAATCAACAATGCATGGACCGGTGAGCGCAACGCCGAGGCTTATATTCGGAATTATGAAGTAACGAGTGCTGAGTGTCCACCCTCCGCCCGCCTTCCAAAGCAAGCTTCCCGTCCTCCGCAGTAGGCTGCTACGGAGGGAGGATGTGCGGAGGGCAGGCAGTAGCCTGCTACGGAGGACGGGCTGAGGAACAAGTGAAGAACTTTTTGCCGGCACACAGAACTCAGCACTCATTACTCGGAACTTTATTGAGAGGAGGGAGAACATGAGAAAAGAATATGAAGCACCGATAGGTTATAACCTATTCAGAGGATGAAAATAAAGGGGTCAGCGCCCTTTAATGGCTCTCCTGATTTTCAAAACTGAGGGCAGCTGAGTTAATGCAGTAGCGCAGCCCTGTGGGCTGCGGCCCGTCATCAAACACGTGGCCGAGGTGAGCGCCACAGCGGCTGCAGAGCACTTCGGTTCGCTTCATAAAATAGCTGTTGTCGGTTTCCGTCTCTATATTTTCTTTGGCAACCGGCTGCCAGAAACTCGGCCAGCCGGTGCCTGACTCAAACTTTGTATCAGACGTGAACAGGTCATTGCCGCAGCAAACGCACGTATACGTTCCCTTCTCGTGACTGTTCCAGTATTTTCCGGTAAATGGCTGCTCAGTACCTTTCTTCCTGGTGACATCAAACTGCTCGGGTGTCAGAGTTTTTCCCCACTCCTTATCCGTCTTAATAATTTTTTCAGTCATTATATATCCTTTCCTTTCAACTGAATAGACTTTAATCAGAGGTTTTGCAGACAAACCTGCCTCCACAGAATGCTGAGCAGCTCTTTTCTGCCCATTTTCAGCTTTACCTGCAATCCCGGTGCAGAGGATTAATAAACAAATAGTTGCGGTTATATTACGCAATTTAATTATAAAATGCATGGCGGCAATACGAAGCTTGTAATCTTTGTTCATTAAGAATAGCACGCTGATTATAAACTGGCAAGGAAGGGGATGATACAGGCGTAATTGGGGCTACTATTATATCTATCCCCTTCCTCGTTGATGCACAAAATAAAAAGAGCCATTATCAGCGCATAGGTTGATAGAAGCTTACGATTAATTAAATGCGAAAATCGGGACTGTTGTAATAAATTAAATTGAACCATCCCCAATAGATTCGCGGCTGCGCAGATAGAGAAAATCTGGGGCGGCAACTTGATGCGCGTGTTCAAAGAAGTTCAGGAGAGAGCTGAACTTTATTGACAAAATGTGCTTTCTTCTTCATATTGAAAGTGTTCAGCTTTCCGGTTATACTCATGGTGTTAAGCAATGTTGAAACCGCATGAAAGGAGTTCGGACATGAAACGCGTATGGAAACTAATGAGTGCTGCCATTCTTTCCCTGCTCTGTGTTATGAGCATCCAGCCTTTGGCCTTTGCTGACGATCCATGCAATTTGACCGTTACCCAGGGAGGGGCACAGAAAGAAATTCTGGATACTGACTGTGATGGTATTCCGGATACAGCCTGCGCTGACTGCACGCCCTCTTATCCAAAGGCTGACAACTGCCCGTATATACAAAATGCCAATAGTAAAGGGATATGCACTGCCGGCACAAAAATCGGAGAACTATGTGCCGGCAATACTGAATGCGGCTTTGGCGGTTTCTGCAGCATGAATCAGGAGGATGCGGACGCGGACGGCTCCGGCGATGCCTGCGACTACTGCAGCGGCAAAGGGGCCTACGACCAGGACGGTGACGGTATTTGTGACGGGGAGGACAACTGCCCCTCGGTTTCAAACCCCGAACAGAACAGCGAAGTATGTCTCAACAAAGTGGAAAAATTCGCCCCAATAGGGGTCTTTAGGGGCAACTGGTATGAGATCGGGCAGCAGGTCGGCCGGGCCTACCCGGACTTTATTATTTCCTTCAGCAATATCATGAAGTCAATTCTGCCATACTTAAGCCCCGGTCACGGCTGGTCAGCGCAGAAATATTATGACGCCACCAAGGGCCAGCTCCCCGACAGCATAAATGATCATCTTCAGGGCATGGCCGCAGGCCTGGCGGATGTGCGCCCCATGAATTATGACACTGCCTGGGACATTGTAATAACGCTCAATATGGCAACCGAGCTTATTAATATGAAGAGCAACATGTCAACCGTGCCTGAGGCTCCGGCTGATCTGGTGCAGGGCTGCACCGGCTTTGCCGTATCATCGGCTGCCGGAACGTTTCTCGGGCATAATACTGATTCCATGGGAGATGTAAATGCCAGCGTGATAATGTACTTCCAGCCGGACAATGGCGATTATTCCTATATTACCATGGACCCGCCGGGCTGGGCGGATGTCGGCTTCGGGCTCAACGAAAAGGGGATAGCAGTCACCACCAATGCCGGTGATCCAAACCTGGGTGCATCAATCGGGCTGCCGCCCAATATGATGCTGCGCACGGTCATGGAACATGCCGCAACGCTGGAGGAGGCAGTTAAGGATGTCCTTGACAGCGGGAAGAGTTTCGGCACCGGCGGCGCGCTGATTCATGTAGTTGATTTCAACCAGTCGAAAATGGCCAAGATCCAGCTCCGTTCAAAAGCAATAGAGGTCACCTACGGACAGGACTCGCCCTTCGGCGTGCACTATATCGGCTCGGCAAATCATTATGTCGGTGATTTTAACCCTGACCCTGATTATGACCCGTATACCGCATATAAATCTTCTGCCATGCGCTATGACCGGGTTATGGAATTGCTGCAGCAGACGCAGACCTTTGATCTGAACGGCTGCTGGTCAGTGCTGCGGGATACCAGTAACGCAGAGGCAACCAATAATACCATCTCCCGGATTGGAGGGCTCGGCCAGAGCCGCACCCAGTTCGGCAATGTCTTTACCAGGGACGGGATGTATTATAACCTGCAGCCTCCGCACCAGTACTTCGCAGAGTATGATGAACCCCGGTTCGTGGCTGTGCCTCAGGCCGGGGCTACCCTTGCGACATGCAGCGCAGCCCCCCGGTTCCGCAAGGTCATCCTCAATTGGACAACGGCAGTTGAGGACGATATTAAGGGATTCAACCTGTACCGTTTGGAAGCAAAGGGCGGCAAGGCAGTCAAGATCAATGCCGCGCTGATTCCGGTAAAGGGAGCGGGACAGGCGTACATGTCTTAAGGCTGCCTCCCTGGGGCTGAAGGTGGCTCTCATTGAGCGCAGAAGCAGGCTATCCCCGATTACGCGTGCCTGTTCCGAAGGGCTTCTCTACGAAGAGCCGTATAACGGGGATACGATGCGCGTCGACAAAGGCGGCGCAACAACGATGCTTAATATAATGAGTGCAACACCACGGCTGCTTTTCTGGCTGAAAAAATAGATATGTTTGAACAAACAGCAAAAAGCGGAGTTCCTTCAACTTCGCTTTTTTGTTTGAAGACACTATTTTAGTGATATAGAATACTGAAATTAGTTTGAGAATACGCTGTTGCTATAACACAAAGATACCCTATGAAACGTTTTGATGTCGCAGTCATTGGAGCCGGTCCGGCTG
>JAPLIX010000248.1:0-6052 GCA_026388865.1 Pseudomonadota bacterium
ATGACATCCCTTTTTCCTCCTTTGTGCACAACCATCAAGCCTTTCCGCTTTGCACAAAGGAGGATTCTTCTTTAACTGAATCTGAATGTCAAACATTGTGAGTCTCACTGGTCAAACCAGTGGCTTACCTGTCTTTAGTTACACCACATGCTTTTCCCTGAAACCGGGGGATAAATAAAAGTCTCCGTTGCGGACAGTTTTGATGGCGGAAAATATTTCCGAGTCCATCTCGCCCTTCAGCAAATACCCTTCAGCCCCGCCGGCAATGGCGTATTCGAGATATTCTTTATTGTCGTAGATGCTCAGAAACAATACTTTAACTGACGGGTACACCAGCTTAATCTGCCGCGCGGTTTCAATCCCGCCGAGGTACGGCATGGATATATCAAGGATAACCAGATGCGGCAATGCCTGCTGCTGAGCGTTCAGCTTATATAAATAACCAAGCAGCTCCAGGCCATTGCCCGCCTCTCCGCAAATCATTAATTCGGGGTCTTCCTCGATGTAATGTTTCAGCTCTTCCCGGAGCAGCTGGTTGTCGTCAGTCAAGACAATACTGTATACTTTCTGCGCAGACACCATTTGCGGCATATAATAGTTACTCCAGCTGATTGTCGAATCCCTGCCTTAAAAGCCCCGTCCCGCTCAGACGGGACCGGCTGGGATTAAAAAGCATGCATCGTATAATACAAATAATTGAGCACATGCGCCGTGCCAGGCACGGACTGCGTTACTTGGTTTGTAGCAAGTGTAGCAACACTATACAAACAATTTCAATAAGCAGTAATACTCATTTTAGTATGGGTAGAAATACCCATGCCGGCATGAGTTAGCCCGCATGGACAAATGGGTAAATTGCTGTTTTATGCTTGAACTTGAAGTTGTATGTATGTACTATTAATCAAAGGCTACCTCTAAAAATGTCATTCCCGTGAAAGCTTGTCCTCGAATGTTTTAGTCGGGGACGGGAATCTATAACCAATTGCAATCACTGGACTCCCGCTTTTGCGGGAGTGACAGATTGGGAATTATCAGAGGTTCTCTAAAATATGGTTGGATTACAGGCGCTTGAATCCAGACAGAATATTACGGGCAAAAAATCCATTGGTTCCGCTTCTTTCACACCATTTTCTCACTTTTTGTTAAAGTTTTTCCTCCATATCTCCAGGCCAGCAGCACAGCTATGTATTTCTGGTATTCGGTTGAGCAGAGCATAGAAGAAAGGGTGGCGATTTATCATAGCCGGCACTCTTATTGTTTGGAGGCAATAAGACCATGAAGAAAAACAAATCAGTTTCCGGGAAGGTTCATGCGCATCGGGAGGAAGCCGAACAACGGCTTGCTGCAAAAGGCACAGCCGCTGAACAACGCACAGATGTTGATGCCCGGCTTGCGATTCACGAGCTGCAGGTGCACCAGATTGAGCTTGAGATGCAGAATGAAGAGCTGCGCAGAGTCCAGGCTGAGCTTGAAGGGTCGCGCAGCAGGTATAGCGATCTCTATGACTTTGCCCCGGTCGGCTATTTCACCTTTGATCAGCGGGGTCTCATCCTCGAAGTGAACCTTACCGGCACCACGCTGCTGGGCGTAGAGCGAAGCGCTCTGAGCAAAAGGCCTTTTGTCCTCTTTATCGCCCCGGAGCACCAGGACGCATTCTATCTGCACCTCCGCCAGGTTATGCAAACCGGGACCCAACAGACCTGCGAAATCAGGCTGATCAGAAAAGACGGTACCTGGTTCCATGCGCAGCTTGCAAGCATAGCAGTAGATGATGGGGAACAGAATACCAGCCACTGCCGGACCGTAGTGATTGATATTACGGAGCGTAAGCAGGCAGAGGCCGAGGCGCAGAGTTTGGCCCGGTTCCCGGAAGAAAACCCTCATCCCGTCATGCGCGTGACCGGCGAAGGAGGCGTCCTGTACGCCAATCGTCCGGCCGGGGACATACTTACTGCGTTTGGTTGCGCGGCTGCGGGGCCGCTCCCCGAGGCGCTCCTGCAGGGCGTGCGCCAGGTCATCGCCGAAGGCCAAACTTGTGAAAGAGAGATCACTGTCCCGGCAGGCCGGGTATTCTCGTTCATAATTGCATCCAGCCGCGGCGTGGAGCACATCAATCTGTACGGCCGCGACATCACCGAGCACAAACTGGTGGAGGATGCGCAATCATTTCTGTTGCAGTGTGGTTTTAACGAAAATTTTTTCGAATCGCTGGCGCGTTACCTGGCGGAAAAACTGCATATGCACTATGTCTGCATCGATCAACTGCATGGCGACTGCCTGATTGCCAAAACATTGGCCATCTACTGCGATGGGAAGTTTGAGGATAACGTGGAGTATACCCTGAAAGACACCCCGTGCGGCGATGTGGTGGGTAAAACGATTTGCAGCTTTCCAAAGGATGTGTGCCGCTTGTTTCCGCGGGATGTGGTACTTCAGGAGATGCATGCCGAGAGTTATGTCGGAACCACCCTCTGGAGTTCCCGGGGGAAGCCGATCGGCCTGATCGCCGTCATCGGGCTACAGCAACTTCCAAACCCCGGCCTGGCGGAATCGCTACTGAAACTGGTCGCAGTCCGCGCGGCCGGAGAACTGGAGCGCAGGCAGGCGGGGGAGGCGCTGCGCAGAGCAAAAGATGAACTGGAACTGCGCGTTCAGGAGCGCACGGCAGAGTTGGCACATGCTAATGAATTATTGCTGGAAGAAATCCAGGAGCACAAGCGGAAGAAGGAAGCCCTGCAAGCCGCTGCTCTTTATGCCCGGACCCTCCTTGAGGCAAATCTTGACCCGCTGGTCACCATCAGCAGGGAAGGGAAAATAATGGATGCAAACTTAGCAGCAGAGCAGGCCATCGGGCTTTCCCGTGAGCTGATAATCGGCAGCGACTTTTCAGACTGCTTTACAGAGCCGATAAAAGCCCGCACGGGATACGAGCAGGTATTCAAACAAGGATTTGTACGGGACTATCCCCTCGCTATCAAGAGCCCGTCGGGCATGGTCATGGATGTGTTATACAATGCCACGGTATTTAAAAACAGCGCCGGCGAAGTGGAGGGTGTATTGGCCTCAGCCCGGGATATCAGCGTTCGTAAGCGCATCGAGAGAGATCTCAGCCAAAGTGAGCTGCGCCTTAAAGATGCTCAGAAAATTGCCCATCTGGGCAGCTGGGAATGGGAAGTTAATAGCGACGAGCAGCGCTGGTCGGAGGAGCTGTACCGCATTTTCGGCTACGACCCGCACAAAATGGCCATGACCCATGAAATTTCTTTTAACGCGATTCATCCGGAAGATCAGGATTATGTTACGCGGATGGTTTGGGAGGCATTGGAAACGAATGATGACTACAATATCGATTTCAGGGTTATTCGTGCCGATGGCGCTATGCGCTTTTTAAATTCCCAAGCAAGACTATACCGGGATAATCAGGGCCGTCCCCAGAGAATGGTGGGTTCAGTGCTTGACATCACTGATAGAAAAAATATTGAAAGAGAACTACAGGAATCAGAGCAGCAGCTCCGCCGCCTGACTGCTGAACTCCTGATCGCCCAGGAAGCAGAGCGTAAGCGCATTGCCGGAGAGGTGCACGATGAGCTGGGCCAGTCCCTGACCGTGCTCAAGCTCAGGCTGCGGACCATCGAGAAGCAGCTGCTCAAAGATCAGATTAAAATCAAAGGGGAGTGTTTGGACCTTTTAGGGTACGCGGACGGCATCCTGAAAAGTGTGCGCCGGATTTCCCGCGACCTGACCCCCTCCATACTTGAGGACCTCGGCCTGTCTGCCGCAGTGCGCTGGCTGGTTGATAATTTCAAGGAAAATCTGGATGTGAACATAGCATTGCAGGCTGACAATATTGATTCCCTGGTGCCAAAAGAGCTGCAGATTAATGTATATCGCATCCTGCAGGAATGTTTGAGCAACATCGGGAAACACGCCGGGGCGCAAAATATAACGGTGTCAATCAGAGAGCTGCAGGACGGAATCAGGCTGTGCGTGGAAGATGACGGGGAAGGATATGATGTGGAGCAGCTGGCTTTCCTGGATGGGTCTAAAAAAGGGGTAGGCATTTCCACCATGCGCGAGCGGGCGCTGATATTGAACGGGACACTTGACATTTCAAGCCGTCAGGGAGCGGGAACCTGCGTGACCCTGCGGATTCCCCGGGGGAAGGGAGGAGCGATATAATGGATAAGTACCGTATCGTCTTGGCTGATGATCATCCGCTGCTGCGGCAGGGTTTAAAGAAGATCATTCACGAAAATGGCGGGATGAAGGTCATCGGAGAAGCAGGTGACGGCATGGAGCTGTTAAAGCTCCTGCCCAAAACAAACCCTGATCTGGTTATTATGGATATATCCATGCCAAAGCTCAGGGGCATCGAGGCCATCCCCAGGATCAAAACGATTCATCCGCAGGTAAAAGTTTTAATCCTTTCCATGCACGGGGACAAGGCATATCTCACCCAGGCGATCGCGGCCGGCGCTGACGGGTACCTGTTAAAAGAAGATGCGGACAGCGAATTGTTTACTGCCATCGAAACTATTTTTCAAAATAAAATTTACATATCGCCCATGCTTGCTGATCTCACCAGGGAGGACTGGGTAGACCGCTGCCGCCAGAAGGACAAGCCCTTTACGAAAAAAACCATGACACCCCGCGAACGGGAAATAATCAAGCTTATTGCAGATGGAAAAACGAGCAAAGAGATTGCCGACCTTCTGTTTATAAGTTACCGCACCGTGGAACGGCACCGCGCCAATATTATGAGAAAATTCGGCCTGAAAAAAACCGCCGACCTGGTGAAGTTCGCCATTGAAAAAGGCTATGTGTAGTTAGCTCTCAGCTGTCAGCGGTCAGCTATCAGCAGTTTCGAGCTGTCATTGCACTGGCCGGTGACCAGCTGAAAGGTGAAAAGGCTAAAAGGATTCACCTCTTCACCTTATTACCTTTTCACCTCTTGACCTTTTCACCTATTCACCGACTCACCGGTAACAGCGTGCCCCTGACAACCTCTACCGTTACCCCCTCAATCCGCAGCATCATAGCGGTCTTGACTTCGGCTCAGCGGACTCGACCTGATCTCGTCGCAGGTCAGTCGATGCCACACTCCCCAGTAAGTGCGCCCCTGCCGGGTACACCCACAAAAAAGGCGGAGCCAAAAGCTGACTCCGCCTTTTTTTTATACAGTTTTTTCTTAAACGATTACTGATATGTCGGGCACGGGCTTGGGGAACAGGTCTGCGCCGGGCCAAGCATTTCTATTATTTCATCTTCTGAATACGTAATTACTTTCGGTGCTTCATATTCTTTCTTCATGAGATATCTCCTCTTTCATTTCACGTTTTACGTTTCACCATTCATTATTTCCCAAACCAGAGTATAAGCCGTGGCGTTGCGCTCTTTGGGCCATTGTCGGTGGTAGTACCATTCAGGCCGATGTCCTGCAGCTTGTAGTAATACGTTGCCCTATTCTTTACAGTGTTATCAATAAATTGATAAGAAGCACCCTCCGCGGTACCAGCTTTTGCCGGGATGACAGCATCATTTATTTTTATATATTCACCATTTTCTGATTCTGCACGTAAAATGTTAAACCCGGCATTATCAATCTCTGTTGCGGTTTCCCATATAAGCGTAACTTTATTGTTGCCCGGCTTTGCATCAAACGAGGCCAGGGTGATGGCGGTGGGAGCTTCGCTTAAGAGAAACTCTGCGTAAACAGGAGAAATCGTATGCGATGACGGCGACGTTTGAGTATAGACCCCAGAGTTATCCGCAAAAAATGTGTCGGGAGCCCACCCCAACGGAGTTACGATGATATTTCCGAATGCGACCGGATCACCTGTCTGAACCAGCAGAGAATCCGCGGCCCACGTAACACCATGAGTTATAGGATTGACTATCGGCTTCGTGATTCCGTTGATTGTTATGTCTCTTGTTAAGTAGTCCACATTTGATTTAGTGTCAGTTTCGAGCATGTCACCGGTCCAGCCGACCTCGAAAGTTAAGGAGTTAACCACGACAGTCTGAGGCACCCCGAGAGTCAAGTCCAGGCTGC
>JAPLIX010000248.1:6108-12816 GCA_026388865.1 Pseudomonadota bacterium
ACCGGTGCCCAAGGTGACCTTGTCGCACTCAGTATCAGTTAGGTTCCAACGATTAGATTCGGCCGGAAAGATACTGAATACGGTGTGGCAAGTGTTCCCAAGATTTTCCACATACGCGGCCCCGGTGGACCAGTTCACGAGAGTATCTGCCTGAACACCGGCAGCCGCAAGCAGCACTGCCGCCAAAGTTACCATTGCCATCATTATACTTTTCATTTTCATACTCTCCTCCTTCTTACTCCAACAAGACCTTGTTTACGGCTTTGCACCGCATTCTGCCTCAAAACATTTATTATTGCTCCGTTCTTTAATGTCAACATTATGCAGGTTTTAATAAACTATGTCAAGCAATTTAATATAATTTCGTTTTATTTTTTGATGTAATTTTAAACATATATTTATTATTAATAAGCCTATTTTTACAAATAATACTTTATTATACGATTACTATAGCGCATCTTTACTACTTTTTCTTCATACGAAACTCAATATAAAAATGATTCACCGCAGAGAACGAAGAGAGAAACCTTCAAAATACTTTTCTATCTGGAACTCAGGAACTCATGAAGATTATTTTAATAAACCTAATTATTGACATTGGTCGGAATCATGAGCCGTATCATTCACCGCAGAGGGCGTGGAGAACGCTGAGAGAAAAGTTCACAATAATTTCCAATTTGGAACTCATAAAGATAATAGATAATATTTTCTGATTTTATGAGTTCCGGATTTCATATCAACTGTCTGTTGTTTTTCTTCTGCTCCCGGAAGCTTTCGGGACAAAATCCTGAAGCCTGTATTCTGTCATCTTTTCTCTTTTAACAGCTCCCCTCTTATCAACTCCTCGCTCACTCCTTCAATTTTAACTACTTTTCTTCGAGAGGTTTTGCCATGAACAATACTGACCTGCCCCTTTGCAATTCCCAAAATCTTTGCTAGCAAGGCGCAGCACTGCTTATTTGCTTCATTATCAACCGGAGGGCTGGTGAGCTTTATGCGGAGTGCGTTATTGTGGATGCCGGCCCTGCCCCTTTGCAATTCCCAAAATCTTTGCTAGAAAGGCGCAGCACTGCTTATTTGCTTCATTATCAACCGGAGGGCTGGTGAGCTTTATGCGGAGTGCGTTATTGTGGATGCCGGCAATTTCGCAGCGTGAAGAGCGGGGGACGACGGAAACATTTAATTCTACGCCTCTATCTGTTGTGCGAAATATTGCTTCGTTGACGGTCAAATGCTGGTGCCCATTGTTAGGATAATGATAAATGTCAAAGCCCAAAGGCCAAATCAATGACAAAATCCAAATGTCAAATGAATGTCAAAGTTCAAATGATCAAGTTTAGACATTTGGGTTTCATTTGTAATTTGAGCTTTGTCATTTGATATTATTATTACGTTCCCCTCCGAGCATGCCAAGGTAGGTTTCAAGAAGTGATCTGAGGGAGGTTTCGAACTGCGCCCGCTTCTGCACCATGCCGTTAATCTCCTGCTGCAGGGCCGCACACTGCTGCCGTACCTCGGCAATGACCTTTTCTGCATCGAGCCGGGCACCGGAGATAATCAGCGACGCTTCGTTCCGGGCATTTTCCTGCATATCGCCGCCTATTTGCTTTGCCGCGGCAAGAGCATCATATAAATTTTTTTCCTTTTCCCGGTATGCAGTAAGCTCCTGCTGCAGGGCATGCGCCGCTTCTTTTAAATGCGTATTTTCCTCCAGTACCTGATTGAGCTCTTTTGCAAGTTCTTCCAGGAAATTATCAACCTGATTGATAGCATAGCCTCTGAAACGGACGGAAAATTCTTTTTGTATGATATCAGTGGGTGATATTTTCAGAGTCTGTACCGGCGAATCTTCATCATCAAACAGTATCTTTTCGTCAATCATTGTTATCGCAGCCTCAACATTTTCAAACTATTAACCACAGAGCACACTGAGTATTTTATGAATAATTAGATTGCATTAAATCCTCTCTGTGCCCTCCATTTTTTTCCGTTTTATCCTGCATAGAATTTTTTAGCGAAGCACCTCAATGGGCCTAAACATATAAAATCTTTTAGAAGATACAATAACCCTTGTTTTATTATTTTCATCTTTTCACAACATCATTCTGAGAACACAGAGTATTATTGCTCAGTGTCCTCCGTGGTTTTATGTCTCTTATTACCTTAACTTGATTGCTATCTCCTGCAGCGTCCCAACCAGAAAACTGTCGAGAAAGATGATTATAATAAATACGATAATCGGCGTAATATCGATTGCCCCCATCCTCCCGAACGGCAGCAAGCGCCGTACGCGATACAGTACCGGCTCGGTGGCCTGGTAGAGAAAATTAACTATCGGGTTATACGGGTCCGGGCTCACCCAGGAGATAACAGCACGGGCCACTATCAGCCACATATAAATCTGCAGCGCATAGTGAATGATAATTGCTATGGCATTGAGAAGGTTGGAAAAGATGAACATAATGTGCTCCGCAAGCAAAAAAGTTTTCAGCTGTCAGCGTTCAGCTTAGTCATTGCTGATCGCTGAAGGCTGATAGCTGACGGCGATAACGTCATTTGACATTTGAGCTTTGTCATTTGACATTTTTTATATACCGACATTCCTGTCATAAATAATCTTCAGCCCCTTGAGCGTCAGCAGTTCATCAACCTCGTTAATGGTCTCGGAGTGCGACGCGATCAGGGTTGCAAAGCCCCCGGTTGCAACCACATAGGGATCACTCTTAACTTCTTTTTTCATCCGGGTGACCAGGCCGTCCACAAGGCCAATGTAGCCGTAGACAAGGCCGGACTGCATACTGCTCACCGTGTCTCTCCCCACCACCTGCCGGGGGCTGGTAAAGCCCACGCGCGGCAGCTTCGAGGCTTTCTGGAACAGCGCCTCGCTTGATATGCTGATTCCGGGTGCGATAGCGCCGCCCAGGTACTCGCCCTGTGGCGTGATATAGTCAAAAGTGGTTGCCGTGCCAAGGTCAATGATAATGAGGCTGCGCCGGTATTTCGCATAGGCAGCCACGGCATTGACAATGCGGTCTGCACCCACTTCTTTGGGATTATCGTATTTAATGGGCATGCCCAGGTTTATATCAGGCCCGACAAACAGGGGCGCAATATTAAAATAGGTTTTGCACATCTGCTCCAGCGTTGGCACGACCGGAGGCACAACACACGATATGATGATCGCCGTGATGTCTTCACCTACTATGCCGCGTGACGCAATAAGACTCTGCAGGAGCATGCCGTACTCATCGGTGGTCTTATCCCGGTCGGTCATGACCCGCCAGTGCGTCACCAGCGTGTCGTCCTTATAAATGCCCAGTACGATATTGGTATTGCCGACGTCGAAAACGAGTAACATATGTTGTAAACCTCAAATTCCAAAATCCAAATGACCAATGAAATTATATTAATGTCAAATGACAAAGCTCAAATTACAAATGAAATCCAAATTCTTAAAGCCAAAATATAATTCTTTCAATCATTGAGACTTTGACATTGATTTGACATTTGGTCTTTGTCATTTGACATTTCATCCTGACATTCATTGGTCATTCGCAATTTATTTCCATACTGATATCAACCGCGGGTGCTGAATGGGTAAGGGAGCCCACGGAGATATAATTAATTCCCGTCTGCGCAATCTCTTCAATATTCTCAAGTGTTACATTGCCTGACACCTCAAGGGGAATGCCGCCGCCGGCAATTTCGACCGCTTTTCTGATGTCATCGATTGCCATGTTATCGAGCATTATCATATCAGGCCCGGCATCAAGCGCTTCGATGAGCTCCTGGATGGTGCACACTTCCACTTCAATCTTGAGCAGGGGGTTCCTGGCTGCCTGTGCCTTCTTGACCGCCTGGGTGATGCCGCCGCAGGCAGCGATGTGGTTATCCTTGATAAGGATGCCGTCAAAAAGTCCCACCCGGTGATTTATGCCTCCCCCGACATGCACTGCTTCTTTTTCAAGCACCCTCATGCCGGGAGCTGTTTTCCTGGTATCAAGGAGTGCGACCTCATACGGCTTGATTCGTTCCACAAACTGTGCGGTACGAGTTGCCACTCCTGACAGGTGCTGAAGAAAATTGAGTGCCGTCCGTTCGCCGGTCAGCAGTATGTCAAACGGCCCCTGCAGCTCTGCTATGAGAGCGCCTTTCTCAATTAATTCTCCCTCCTGTTCAGCAAAAAGAAACTCTACCCGGGAGCTTAAGATCTGAAAGACTCTCCTGAACGGCACCATGCCGGCTACCACCAGTTCTTCCTTGGCGATCACGGTTGCCCTGCCCTGCAGGCCGGGTTCAACAAGATACGCCGTGGTTTTATCACCGGGCCCGATATCTTCTTTCAGGGCCATGACGATAAGCTCGTCTACCTGTACCGTTGCAACAGTGCCTTCTATCATGCGCGCAGCCTTGCTATCCTGTCGATGTTTTCCTGTAGCCGGGATTCTTTTTCTTTTAGAGTTTGTGCCCGTGCTCGCTCTTTTTCTATGACCTCCTGGGGGGCGCGGTCCATAAAGTCCCGGTTCGCCAGCTTCCTGTTAATAAACGTGAGGTCATCTAAAACTTTCTTCATCTCCTTCTCGATCCGCTTTTTCTCCTCGCTGCAATCAACCAACCCTTCAAGCGAGAGAAACAGCTCTGCGCCGTCAATAACTGCCGCCACTGCTGACGGGGGCTTTTGAAAAGCCCGGTGGACGGCAACAGACTTTAACCCTGCCAGCGTGCACATCATCGGGGTATGGGCCTGCAGGATGCTCATGACAGCATCGCTGTGGCAGAGCATATCCGTATGGGGCCGGCCGGCCGGAGACAGATTCATCTCGCTGCGCAGGTTGCGTATGGCAGTTACCGCCTGAATGATGGTTTCCATCTCTTTTTCCGCGGCAGCGTCAAATTCCCGCGCATCAGCCTGCGGAAATGGTGCTACGATTATGCTTCCGGAACACCCCGGGAGCTGCTGCCATATCTCTTCAGTCACAAACGGCATGATCGGATGAAGCAACTCAAGCGCGGTTTTCAGTACGCGCACCATGCAGCCCTGCACCATGAACCGCTCGGTCACATGTTCCTTCTGGTACAGCGACGGCTTTATCATCTCCAGGTACCAGTCACAATACTCGTGCCAGATGAACTGATAGAGGTGGTGTGCAGCTTCATTGAATTTGTACTCGTCCAGGGCGGCAACGACATTCTCGATAAGATGATTCATCCTGCTGATGATCCACCGCTCCCTGAGCCCGGCGGCCGGCGTCTCCTGTCCACCCGGTTGGTAATCGTCGAGATTCATCAGCACGAAGCGAGCTGCATTCCAGATCTTGTTAACAAAGTGGCGGTATCCCTCAATACGGTCTTCAGCAAGGCGTATGTCCCGGCCCTGCGCTGCCATTGCCGCCAGGGTAAAGCGGAAGCTGTCCGTGCCGTATTTGTCTATAATCTCCAGCGGGTCAATAACATTGCCTTTGGATTTGCTCATCTTCTGGCCTTCCACATCCCTGACCAGCGCGTGGATGTACACATCCCGAAACGGCACCCGTCTCATGAATTTCAGACCCATCATCATCATGCGCGCCACCCAGAAAAAGATGATGTCAAACCCGGTAACCAGACAGGAGGTGGGATAAAAAGTTTCAAGCTCAACGGTCTTTTCCGGCCACCCAAGGGTTGAAAACGGCCACAGGGCAGAGCTGAACCAGGTATCAAGGACATCACTTTCCTGTTCAATGTTCTTACTTCCGCAGTGGCTGCAGGCGGAAGGATCATCCCGCTCAACGGTGATCTCCCCGCAATCCCCGCAGTACCAGGCAGGTATCCGGTGTCCCCACCAGATCTGCCGGGAGATGCACCAGTCTCTAATGTTGTTCATCCATTCGAAATAGGTCTTCTCCCATGACTGGGGGATGATCCTGGTCTGTCCCTTCTCAACCGCTGCGATGGCCTGTTCCGCCAGCGGCTTCACGTTGACAAACCACTGCATGGAGAGGTTCGGCTCAACAATTATTTTGCACCGGTAGCAGTGTCCGACAAAATGGCGGTGTGGTTCTATTTTGAGCAGCAGCTTCTGCAGTTTCAGGTCCTCGAGCACCCGCTTGCGGGCATCAAAGCGGTCAAGCCCCTGGTACTGCCCGGCCTCTTCGGTCATGGTGCCATCTTCGCCGATAACCTTGACCAGCGCCAGGTTATGCTTCTGGCCGATCTCAAAGTCATTGGGGTCATGGGCAGGTGTTATCTTCAATGCGCCCGTACCAAACTTCAGATCCACATACGGATCGCCGATCACCGGTATGTGCCGGTTCATCAGGGGCAGCATTACCTCAGTTCCTATCCAATCCTGATAGCGCCTGTCTTCAGGGTTTACCGCTATCGCCGTATCCCCAAGCATGGTCTCGGGCCGCGTTGTTGCCACCGTCAGAAATCTGTTTCCATCCGCAGACGGATATTTAATGTAGTACAGGTTACCGTCTATCTCATCATGCTCCACTTCCAGGTCAGAAAGCGCGGTGTGGCAGCGGGGGCACCAGTTGATAAGCTTTTTGCCGCGGTAGATGAGCCCTTCCCGGTACAGGCTGACAAACACCTCACGCACTGCCCGCGAGAGGCCTTCATCCATGGTGAACCGCTCTCTCGACCAGTCGCATGACGCGCCAAGGCGCATGAGCTGCCGGATGATGATCCCGCCGTACTGCTCTTTCCATGTCCAGACCCGCTTTA
>JAPLIX010000476.1 GCA_026388865.1 Pseudomonadota bacterium
CCACCAGCACTGTCATCAATACCCGTTTCATAGTTCGTCCTCCTTTATTGTTGTTGTTCAAACTGATAGGAATTTTGATTTTCAGATGCTCTGAAGATAATCAGGCCGCCGAAAAAAATCAAGTCAAAATTTCAGAAAAATGAGCGCACCACCCGTTCAACCGGTGTCGGATTTTTTCAATATAGGCTTCAAAAGGATAATCCGGGTCGGCGCAGTCATATGACGGGATTTGTTCGTCTGCATAATATTATGATGGAGGTGCTTTGGTCTTTGGCGGCAACCGTTTATGCGTTGCCCACAGATTAAGGTGCCGCAAGATCGCCTTGATTACCTCGGGTTGGTCTATATAGGCATTCTGTTGCTGCCGGATAAAGTCGTATCGTACATTGACTCTTTGGCAAAGAAGGCCGCGGCTTTTTTTAAGATTTCATGCTCCATTCGAAGCCGCCATTTTCTTTTTGCAGCCGATGCAGTTCCTCTCTTTCCGGTGTCATATGGCCTTTGCCAGGAAATGCTTGGTCGCTGTCGGTTTTAAACTGGTTTCTCCAGTGCCGCAGAACATTCGGGTGGATATCAGGATTGCGGGCGGCCTCTGAGATTTTGTAGCCTTGCTCGGTCACAAGTTTAACGGCATCAATTTTAAATTGTTTCGAATAGCTCTTTTTCTTTGCTGTCATGTTTCACCTCCAAAAGTTTAGTTCCTATAACACGCTTTTCGAGGTGTCCGCGATACCTATACCACTTCACCCTAACAGGCTGTTGAAAAACACCCATCTGTCCCGACCTGCGTCGGGATTGCGCTCCATTCCCAATAGCTATCGGGATCATTGCGACGTACTGTAACGTACGTCTCATTCCTCACGATTTCGCGCGCCTTGCATCCGAATGTTTTTGACCAGCCTGGGAGAAAACTACTTTTTCAACAACCTGCTAATTCCAAAGATATTTCATTGGTAATAACGGCGGAGAAAATTTCTACGCTTTTTCCCCATATACTGCGGTTTCTCTAACCCCGGTGACCTTTACGGTTATCTCTTTCCCCACTAATTCATTGCCACCTGCTATCAGGACCGGAATATAGTTCCGGGAAAATCCTTTCAGGAGGCCGCTGCTTCGATCGCGCTTTGCCTCTATCAGAACCTGCAGCTCCCGCTGCAGGAACGAGGAGTAAAAGCGCGCCTTTTTTTTGAGTGATTCTTCCCGGAGCAATGCTGTCCGCTCCTTTTTTATCTTTTCAGGAACTTGGGCGCTCCATTCGGCTGCAGGAGTTCCGGGTCTTCGTGAATAGGGGAATACATGCAGGTATCCTATGGGAAGATCCTGTATGAAGCACCGGGTGTTTTGAAACTGGGCCTCTGACTCACCCGGGAACCCCACAATCACATCAATGCCGACGTTTACCGCGGGGATGGCGGAGAGCAGCTTTTCAACGCGCGTTTTAAAAAAAGAAGGGGTATAGATCCTGTTCATCTTTTTTAATACAGTCTCATCGCCGCTTTGAAGCGGTATGTGGAGATGGGGGCAGACCTTCTCAATTCGTGAGAGAAAAGCTATGAGCTCATCAGAAATTTCCTGAGGCTCAACAGAACTCAGGCGAATGCGCATCGTTGAAAGATTTTTATCAGCAGTCAGATTTGTTAAAAGGCTGAAAAGGGTTGCCGGAGGATTGAGGTCAGTGCCATAAGCACCCAGATGAATCCCTGTTAACACAATTTCCCGGTAGCCTGATTGCGCAAGAACAGTCGAGTGCTGCAGCACCTCAGAGCATGACAGGCTTCTGCCGGGTCCGCGCACCCGTGGCACTATACAGTAGGAGCAACGGTTGTTACAGCCGTCCTGAATTTTAAGAAAGGCTCTCGTCCGGTTTAAAAAACGCGGCAGCGCTGCTGTGCTGAACGACGTTTCACTGCCGCTGTCAGTGACGCTGAACACCCGTTTCCTTTCCTCAAGAATTTTTTTTACATAGGACAATATTGCGGTTTTGTCCGGGTTGCCCAGAATGTGAATCCGGTCTGAAATAGTGGCGATTGCATCAGGTGCGTGCTGCGCGTAACAGCCGGTCACAATGACATGGGCCTGTGGATTGGCTTTTAACGCGCGGCGGATAAGCTGGCGGGACTGGGCATCGGTCTTTTCTGTTACCGTACAGGTATTAATAATATACGCATCTGCCGTGCCGGCAGGCGGCACTATCTCAAATCCTCCATGAATGAGCGATTCACCCATGGCAGTAGAGTCACAGTAATTTACCTTGCACCCGAGGGTGGCAATAGCAATGGTAATCGGCACTTCCTTCTTCATATCAGACCCGCCCGCGAGCACTTACAGGGCAATGCTGTTTGGCAACATATCGCTCTTAGCTAGCGCCCGTTTGCCTGATGCATTCAGGACCTTCACTATTAGGCTCAAAAGCAGGGACACCCTACACCCCGCTTATCTCATGATGTTGTGGAGGAAGCATAATGAAAAAGCTGAGTGATTGTCAATTATAAAAAGCAGATGATGCGCGGAAGGTGTACGACAAAAAAGGGAACTGAGGCAGTTATATAATCTATAGGTTTATCCATTACTATTCCGGGGGTGCGGTGAACGTGATGATGGTCTTCTCAAAGGGATGCCAGTATCCTATGGATAGACCCACTACATATATCCCTGCTCCTTTGAAGGTAACAACACCAGTGCCCCTGGCATTGAGCACAATATTGGCACCATTAAACTCAAGAGCAATGTCTTCTCCGCTGACTTTAGCCCTGCCATCAAAGTTGATGTAGAGAATCCCGTCCGTACCGGTTACCAGTTTTTCTCCGGTGCCCTCTGCCAGTTCACATGAAGCGGCTTTATTCACTTTCAAAAGGCCGCTCCCGGTTATATCTACGGTACTGTTGCCACGAATGTCAGCGCTTCCATTTCCCCGCGCCCATACCATGCCCTGCCCTTCAGTCCGTATTTCAGCGCTCAGCGGGACTGTAGCTAAAAGGAGTATAAAAAAAGCACTATTCCAACAAGAAAGCAGTTTTTTCATGCTTATTGTTCTTGATACATTTATATAATTATTCATGATTAATTAAACCCATTAAAGCCTCCGGGGTTGCGCAAAAAAATATAGGGCAGCACTTCTTTTGCAAGGCGCTGCCCTGGGCTGCATACCCGGAAGCTGTAGTCATTACTGTTGCGGCTGACCAGGTGTGTTGGTGTCGAGCTTTCTCCGACGAATTTTTTTAATCATCTTTTTTATAGCTTCTCTCTGCTCCTTGGTGTCAACCTTGGTCCATTTACTGAGAAAAGCTTTTCGTTGTTCCGTGGAGAGGGAGCTCCATTTCGTTATAAGCTCTTGTTTGCCCTGATCAGAGAGGCGTTTCCACATGTCATAATTTTCATAAAAACGCGTCTGTTCCTCTGGATGCATGTCCTGTAGCAGCTTGTAACGATCCATGAGCAAACTGCGCTGATCATCAGAAAGCTGCAGCCACTTTTGATAGCGCTTCAAAATAACATTCTGCTGCACCGGGTCCATATCCTTAAAGAGTCCGAAGTTATCGCGCACCCGTTTCTGATCATCCCGCGACAGCCGTTTGAAGTCATGCAGTTTCTGGGAAAGCTTCTGCTTATCGGTAGCAGAAAAATTCTTCCAGATGCTATAGTTCTGCCGCAGGCGCTCGCGCTCTTCACGGCTCATTGACTTCCATTTTGCAAGATTGTCCTGAGGCAGTTGCTCCTGCGCCAGGACCGCACCGCCGGTAAAAACTCCGGTGCAGTCAATCCATGTCACGGCTGCAAAGTAGCAGAAGGCTACTAATAATAAACGGTGACGGTTACGTGTACGCATGGTTGTAATTCCTATGAGTTCGTTAAAAAAAGGTCTAAATTTTCCAGTAAATCAAGGTCAGTATCCACCAGCCAGTCCAGATTTTCTATTACCTCGAGATTTCTGATGATCTCTTTATCCTCTTCAGTAAGCTCGGTAATGCCCTGCTCATCCTTCAGGTTCTTCTCAGGTTCCCTCGCGGTCACCTGAGAAGCCGTATGTATACAAAAGAACAGCGCCAGCAAAAAAATAAAGATAGGCCTCATAGAGCTCACTGCACGGAATCCTGTTCAAGTTCATCAAGCACTTCTATAACTTCAAAGTTTTCCAGCGCCTCTTTCTTATCAATAGCATCCATATTAAGAAAAAGATCCGCATGCATAATCATATACTTATCTTGCAAACCTAATTCCTGCGGAGTCTTTGACTGAAAAAAGGTTATGAGCAGCAGCAGTGCCAGCGCAACCGGCGTGGCAATATAATTGGCCGTTAACAGTGACCACACGAAAGAGAAAATACCCGGCTTCCTGCTTTTCTGTTCTTCATGTGCAGCAACCTTTTTCCAGAAGACGCGGTCAAAATCTGCTGAAGGTTCTATCTCTTTCCATTCCAGAACCAGGTCCAGAGACTGCCTGAGCGTCTCAAGCTCCTGCCGGCACGACGGACAGGTTGTCAAGTGACCGGAGACAAATAGCGACTGCTTCCCGGCTAATTCTCCATCAAGATATGCTGTCAAGTCGTTTTGAATCTTGTTACAATCCCTGCTCATTGTAGGCATCCCTTATTTTCGAGCACTCTTGTTAGTCACCAACGTATTTCTTTAATTTCTTTTTAATAAATATCTTGGAGCGATGTATCATCGATTTCACCGCCCCTTCAGAGCAGCCAATACGCTCCCCGATGTCTTTGTATGAGAGCTGCTGGTATATGCTGAACAGTACCGCAAGCCGCTGTTTTTTGGGAAGCAGGGCAATGGCCTGCCTGACAGCAATACGGAGTTCCCGGGCTTCCATGCCGTCATCGGCTCTGGCTTGATCAGTATCCTCAAAAACGAGCGGCTCTTTACCAGGCTCATTTTTATCAAAATATGACGGGACCAGCTCATACTGATACTTCCCGCTCCGCAATTCATTCAGACATATATTGGTAGCAATGCGGTAAAGCCAGGTTGAAAATTTTGCTTTGGCCTCATAGGAGGACGCCGACTTATAGACCCTGATAAACACCTCTTGACAAAGCTCTTCGGCAACTCTCCGGTCCTGGCAAAAACGATATATGAAATTGAGCAAAGGAAACTTATAGTCTTCGTACAGCTCATGGAAAGCGCCAGAATCTCCACTCTGGAACCTGAGCATCAGTAGCGCGTGCCGGTCTTCAACCATGCATGGTCCTATGCTTATTTATTTAAACACCTGTTTCTTCTGAAAGTTTTATTAAATTTTTCCCGAACCAATCATGTAACCATTTAATAAAACATTAAAAATTATATGTGATGCCGGCAAGTATCTCGCTCGACACATGATCTGCCCCGTTGGTCAGCTCTTTAAAGTAGTGGCCGGGAGTAAAAATATTAACTTCCGCGATTAGCTGCCAGTGCTCATTTATGTCGTAGGAACCCATAAAATCTGTTTCCCAGCCGTAGGCATTGCCCATTACTCCCGCGCCTTTATGGGTAATGAGATAGGCATAAACACCCTTCAGCGACATCCGTCGTGTGGGTCGATAGTATAGCGTCACCCCGGGCGCTACCACTCCATTGAGCTGGACGCCATTCAATCCCAGGTTGCGCGATGAAAATTGACGATCAAAGCCCCCGTTAAAAAATATATTGGTTATGTCAACATAGGGATCAATGGCGAGAAATGTGGTGAAGGTGCCTTTCAACGGATCACGGTCACCGCTTGAGAGATAGCAAAAAAGAGTGCCCAGCAGCTTTTTAGAGAAGCTGTAATCAGCGGTTACATAAAAAAGGTATCCCTCTGTTTTAAGCTTTCTTTTTGGCTGGCCCTTTTCCCGCAGGTTGGCATAGCCTCTTTCATATATTGCTGTTGCCTGCAGCAGAATTTTAGAAACAAATTTTTCTACAGAACATGAATACCATTGTATAGTGCCGTCGCTGTTAAAATCGAACTGCTGCTCGCTATCCAGGCGGTTAAAAATACGCGCCATGCCGTCATTGTTTTCCCTTAACCAGTCATAGGCAAAGCTGATGGATTCCAGAAAGGAAAAATTATAGGTGAGCTGGCTGTGAAAATACGGACTTCGCTCGCTTATTTTTGCAATAAAGAGCTGCGTCTTCAGGGGGATATCAAACCCGCGCTCAATATCTGCATAGGCTTTGAGGGCCGGGGCATTATAGTCGTAGAGCAGACCGTCAATGGTGCGCAGCGCCTGCCGGCCCAGGGTAAAAGAGACCCAGTTCACAGAAGGAATCATGTATTGCAGATAGGCATTTCTCACCTCGGTGGCTTCATAAAAGTCGCGCCGGTCAATATCTAAAATTAAATCCGTTTCCAGCTCGAGGACTGCCCGCATATTCGGCCCCAGGCGAGCGCTTAGATACGGGTTGATATAGGTAATGTGATAGTTTTTGGTGCTGCTGAAGTCGTTATTGCCGTAGTCATAAAATTTATTGAAGGTATGAAAGCGATCATTCACCATCAGCCTGAAATCAAAATCATCCCGGGCAACGATGGTGCCGCTCAATGCCGGCCCGGCGGTAAGCTGCGTGCAAACCAGCAGTATGACAATAAAAAAAGCTCCGCTTCTAAGACAACCGCTGCAGGTATTTGTTAACCACGTGTACCGATCCATAGCTGGTGGCGAGATTTCCCTGATTTTTTAATATAATTATGAGTACTATGTGCTTCACTGGTTTTCAAGGTATATATAAAAAAGACGCATTTGGGAAATGTTTTTGTGAAGCCCTCTGCTTGTCCAAAAGTATCCGGACGAGTGCTTAAGCGGTCACAACGCAGGGGCAGCTGTATGCAGGCAGATGGTGCAAAGGGGTTTTGATGGCGCTGATCTGTCAGGTAGTTTCAGCAAAAAGGGCTGGGTCATATTGAGCAACAGGCAGGAGGCTGACAGTAAAAAAGGTGAAGAAGCGCAATAAGAATTACTAAGGCAGAAGTATCCTGCGGGTAAAAAATGCTGCTACTTATGATGCAGGCTCTTTTTCAGATTGTAATAGATGATCCAGTAGATTGCGGCCAGTCCATCTTTCCAGCCAATTTTTTTTCCTTCAGTATAGTCCCTCCCGCTGTAGGAAATAGGGACTTCGTAAATTCTGCACCGCAGCCGGGCAAACTTGGCGGTAATTTCAGGCTCAATGCCGAAGCGGTTCGATTCAATAGTGAACTGCGGCAGCAGTGCTGCTCTGAAGGCCTTATAACAGGTCTCCATATCGGTAAGATTCATATTGGTAAACATATTTGACAGGGTTGTGAGAAGCTTGTTGCCCACATAATGCCAGAACAGCAGCACCCGGTGAGGACCTCCTGCAAAGCGCGAACCGAACACCGCATCAGCATGGCCATCTAAAATAGGGCCTATCAGCACTGGATATTCTTCGGGGTTATACTCTAAATCTGCATCCTGTATTATAACAATATCTCCCTGAACCTGGGAAAATCCTGTTCTCAGGGCAGCGCCTTTACCTTGATTGGTTTCGTGGAAAAGTATTTTGGTGCTATTATGGGAAAAGTTTTTTAAAATCTCTCTTGTGCCATCAGTTGAACGGTCATCTATAATGATAATCTCTTTTTCCAGGGGAACATTATTAACCCGGGAGATCAATGCGAGAATAGTTTCTTTTTCGTTATAAACGGGGATTACTACTGATAGTTTCACAACACCTGATTCTGTGATTATGTTCCTGAGCTCATTACATTAATCTGCAAAGATCACTACAAATGAATCGTTTAGTACGGCTCTGGAAATCTTTGCTGGCCAATCATGAAAGTATCTATTTTATCACAATTGAGCCAATAGCAAAACTCAAAAATATTTACATAAATAACAAGAAGGACCCAGACAAAGACTGCAAATTTGCTTTTCATCCATCAACAATTCAAGGGAACAGGTTTTTTGTTGTATGTTATGAAAGATTTCAAACAAAGTGCTCATGTTTTTTTATCTCCAGCTAATTCATTTGCTAAAAATAATAGAGCACTTTCTTTGTTATTTCAATTACTAATCAATTCCGGTGGCAAAAAAACAGGCCGCTTTTTGAGTTTTGCAATTACCTCATAGGTATTCCCTAACTTGGTGTACAACATAACACAACAGATATCACAGTGCGTCTTAATGAAACAGAATACTTATCTTGTTAATGCGCCTAACCCGTTATACTGCTCTTGGACGAGGGTGGACATAGAACATGTGATAGGAGCTTAAAAAAGGCAGGAGGTGTTTAGTCTTATCCACAAAAAGCAACGGCTTTCTGAAAAGGGGTTGTTTTAAAACAAGCTTGGTTATCGGCGGCGGCAAGAAACAGAGTTTCCCATATTCTGCTAGCTCTAAGCCGCAGGCATTGAATTCCATTGCTAATCTTTTTTTTGTAAGCCATAGATACTGCCACTCATCCTGCATTCTCATATCAGGATGGAGCATAAGCTGTAATACAATCAATGGATTCCAGGGGTTCGGCTCAATAAACAGGGCCGGTGCGTTGGCTTTGCGTAAACAGGTGAAATACTCCCGGCGCTGTTCAAAGGTTAAATGATGGAGGAGATGGAAATTAAAAAAGATGGACTGCGCAGGGATCGTGTTTTTCTCGAAGAAATCCTCAAGCGTCGAAGTCACGATGGCAACCTGCTCCTGATCAAAAAGTTTTTTCAGTACAGCGGTATAGGATGCAGAGGGCTCAATGAGAGAAACCTTCGGGAAATGACTCACCAGCGCAAAGGAGAAGCGACCCATGCCTGCTCCCATCTCAAAGGCATGCTGGTAATTCTTAAGATCAACAGGAATCGTTTCCGTGATCAGAGAGAAGATAAAATCTGAAAAGACCCCATCAGTACAATACATGTATTTATGGGTATCGTGAGCAAAGTAGCTGTTATTCTCCATCAGTCGCACCGGTCCCTGGGTGGCAGTGTTCATACATTTATAAATGATACCAGAACGTGTGATTCTTTACAATATTTCCAGCAGCTTTATCAGAACCTCTCGGGTAGCGAGCACATCACCCAGCGCGGTGTGTGCCTGATGTCCGGTAACGCCAAACCGGTCCTTTAAACCCCCGGGCCTGGAGAGGCTGGTCGAAGGAAACGGCTTGGGCTGGCCCTTGAGAAGGGCCCGCAGATTCAAGCTGTTGGCCAGGGCTTTGGTGTCAATAAAATCATTTCCCTTGACAACGGCCGCAAACCCGTCAGCATAGCCGCTGGCGCTGAAGACCTGATCCAGAAAGGCGTAATCAAACGGATAAAACTGGCCAATGACCACCGGCTCTGCGGAAAAATGCTTCATGATAAATTCACGAAACCGCTCACACACCACCGCGTAGCTGATGCCCCGCTTGATCCGTTCTCGGGTAAGGCCGTTCACCTGCATCGCTTCGGGATCGATTTCACAGCCTGCCGGCGGGCACACATCCGCCTGAAAGGTTTCTATCACGCCCAGCTTTTGATCCAGAGCCGCGGCCGCCAGCTCTATCAGTCCATGTTTTGCCGGATGCAGTCCGGTCGTCTCGGTGTCGATAATCAGGTAGGCGCCGTTTTTCTCAGTCATTCATGAAAATCCTTAGACTTATACCCTGCCGCTGCCGTATTATGCAAGATAAGCTTTTATATATTCATCCCGGCTCAGATGCTGAAACGCTGCCGAGAGTGTTGCGGCCACCTTATCCTGAATCAAGGCCCGGGCTTTGATGGTGCTTGATTGCGGATGAAAGCTTTCCAGGGATACCTCCAGCAGGAGCTGATCCCCGGGCTGGACAAATTTTCTGAATTTAACTTTTGTCGCCTGCGTTAGAACCGCCTTCTTACTGCCAAGCCCGTTTGCAGCAAGGATAGGCTCAATGAGCAGCTGTGCGGCGCTAATAAGGGATTCCATGATGATGACCCCGGGCAGCAGCGGCTTGAGCGGAAAATGATCGCGAAAGCAGTCTTCAGTGCTGGTCACATTTCTAATGCCGACGATTTTTTTACCGGCTGCGTATTCTATAACCCGGTCTACCCACGGCCTCGTTACCAGGGAGGAGACTTTGCCCTGCGGCAAACCTGTTTTTACCACCGGCACCTGCTGCAGGGGAGCCTGATATTCTGTAAGGTTCTTAAATTGCCTGCGGGCGCTTTCCGGGTCCTGCAACTCATGGAGCGGATACAGGTAACAGACACCGTGATTAATTTCGACGGCCGGTTTTTTATTGAGCAGAATGCGGGCATGGGCCAGGGCACTTTCCGGCTGAAAGCTCTCAACCGCTCCCTCCAGTTCAATCTGGTCGCCGGGCTGTATATGGCGCGAGCAGGTGTAGGAATCAAGCATGGTAATGAGCGGTTTAACGGTAAAGTCCCTTGCTTCGACAATCAGCCAGGACAGAGCCTGGGCTGCAGCTTCTGCGGCAATGACCGGAGAAAACACCGGGAGCCCCGGAAAGATTTCCTCCAGAAAATCCCCGCTCCAGGAGATGTTTTTAACGGCACGCACCCGCCGGCCCGTTTCCAGCTCGCTGATACGATCCACAAAAAGAAACCGCATAGACTACAACTCCTTCACGTCACGTGACGCCGCAGGTTTATACTGTTGCCGGTACCATGCGCCCAGGTTCTGCAGTCCCTCTTGAAAAGATACCTGCTGCCGATACCCAAGCTTCTGCCGTGCCTTGGTGATGTCAGCGATATAATGAGTTCCCCACAGGTACAGCCCCAGGCGGGTGAGCAGGGGGGCCTGAGATGAGCGCACCAGCCGCGCCCAGACTTCACAGAGGCGGGCGGCAGCATCGAGGGCTGAAAAAGGAACCGTTAGCCTTGGCGGCGGCAGGTCAAGGGCCGCGGTTAATGCTGCAAAAAAAGCCCGGGAGGTGATTTGCTCTTCATCGGCAATGCTGTAAATCTGGCCATCGGGCTGTTCAACGGCGGCTGCCCGAAGCAGGCCCGCCACCAGGTTTCCTATGTAGGAAAGACACAGGACATTATCTCCCCTGCCGAGGATAACCAGGAGCCCTTTTCCAGCCAGCTGCTCTATCCGGGGGAAGATGGTGGTATCGCCAGGGCCCCATATAATACCCGGCCGGACTATTGTTGCCGGCAGCCGGTATCTGGCATGGTAGTCAAGAACCAGTTGTTCCGCGAGAATTTTTGTCTCAACATACGGATGAAAATAACGGGTTGCATAGGGCGTCATTTCGGTCACGGGCATGGTGCGCGGCACCCCCAGCACCACCAGCGAACTGACATGAATAAAGTGCTGAATGCCAGCGCTGCAGCTTGCATCAAGGAGGTTTCTGGTGCCTTCAACATTCACCCGGTAAAATTCGCTCCGCGGCCCCCAGTCAGCTACCCGTCCCGCACAGTGGAAAACGGTATCGTTTCCCCGTGTCGCCCGGGCAAGCGAGTCCCGGTCCTGCACGTCTCCGGTGACGCGCGCCACCGGGCAGCCGGCAAATGCCGAGCAATTGCTGGTTTGGCGCACCAGCACGGTCACCGCATCTCCCCGTGCAGCAAGCGCCCGAACCAGGGCGCTTCCTAAAAAACCGCTCGCTCCGGTAACCAGTACCTTCATCATCTCCGCTGCAGCATTAAAAGGAAAATCTAAAACCAGCGCGGCACCACCGACAGCGCCGTCAGCCGCTGAATTTTTCCACCACCAGCGCAATATTCTGACCGCCAAAAGCCAGTGAATTAGAAAGCGCTGCCCTGATCGTTTTCTCCCGGGCAGTGTTGGGCACGTAGTCAAGGTCGCACGCGGGATCCGGTTCCGTAAGATTGGTGGTCGGCGGTATGATATTATGCCGCAATGCTAAGACCGTTATAATCAGCTCCACTGCGGACGTGGCATTCACCAGGTGCCCGTGCATGGATTTGGTAGAGCTGACGGGAATTTTATAGGCGCGCGCGCCGAACACATTTTTTATAGACAGGGTTTCACTTTTATCGTTCAGCATTGTGGCCGTGCCGTGAGCATTTATATAGTCGATGGCGGTTATGTCTTTACCGGCATCGGCAAGAGCCCGTTTCATGCAGAGATCGCCGCCTCTGCCGTCAGGCGGCGAATCAGTGATGCGGTAGGCATTGGAAGAGGAGCCGCAGCCGGTGAGCTCGGCATAGATCCGTGCCCCCCTTTTTTGTGCATGGGAAAGTTCTTCAAGAATAAGTAGGCCGGCCCCCTCGCTCATGACAAATCCATCCCGTGTCCGGTCAAAGGGGCGGCTGGCCCGAAGCGGGTCATCATTGCGGGTGGAGAGCGTTCCCAGCAGATAAAACCCGGCAACTGCATGTTCAGTCAGCATCGAGCAGTGGCCGCCGGCCAGGGCAATATCACAGTCGCCGCTTTCGATAAACCGCTTGGCCTGGCCGATAGCGTGCCCGCTTGATGAGCAGGCCGTATGCACCGTGGATGCCGGCCCGCGGAGATTAAAGAGAACGGCGGTAACTGCCGTGCCCAGGTCTGCCCGTCTACGGAAGGAAAAAAGCTTTCCCGCAGCAGGAGATTCCTGCAGTGCCCGCGCATGAGCAGCGTACGGATCAGCATACGCCCGGTATATATAATCCCGATTAAAAAAGGAGGGAATCAACCGCAGCGGTATATATTCTTCATCTGCCCCCAGAGAGATACCCATAACCGGCTGCTCAACTGCTGGCAGTGCCAGGCCCGCATCTTCGAGCGCCATGCGCGCTGCCGCTATGCCCAGCTGGGCGCTGCGTCCGACCAGGCCGGAGCAGTCCCGGGGAAGCAGGGAGCAATCAAACTGAAAATCCCTGACCTCGCCGGCAATTTTTACGGGAAACGTGGAAGCATCAAACCTGGTTATCAGGCCGATTCCCGAACTGCCGTTAATCACTGCCTGCCAGGTGGTTTTCAGATCATTTCCCAGGGGAGTAATGGCTCCCATGCCGGTAATGACTACTCTGCGCCGCATAGGCATGCTCGTGTGTTTGTGTTGCCGGTGATGCGGAGGCGGCACGATGTCCGGTCCTGCCGATCATGGTGCTATTCAGTTCCAAGCGTCAGGCATTAGTGCGCGGTTTCTTTTTCCGCGAGCGACCGCTTTACAATATTGACAAAAGTCTGGACGGTAAAGAGAACCGGGATGTCATCAATGCGGAACCCCTCGACGATTCGTTCTCCGTCAACTTCGGGCATCCTTTTTTTAAGCTCCTCAGCCCCACGTGCAGTGAGCGCGCCGTCAAGGTCCTGCTGGATGCCGCCGCGGGGGATTTTGATGCCAAAGATTTTTTCCAGGCGGAAGACAATGTCCAGCAGGTCCAGGGATTCGGCTCCCAGATCATCAAACAGGACAGCTCCCGGCGTCACCTCTTCCTCATCAACCCCGAGTGCTTCCACGATACTTTCCTGTACTTTTTTTAGAATTTCTTTTTCATCGATCATAACCAACGTCCATCCTTTCTCTCTCGATTACGCGCCTACCCTCTGAAGCCGCCGTCAACGCGGATGATCTCCCCGGTAATATATGCGGCGTCATCAGTTGCCAGAAATACCGCCAGGCCTGCTACTTCATCAGCAGTGCCCAGCCGCTTCAGCGGAATGTGGTTCAGTACCTGGTCCTGTGCCCGGCGCATGACTTCCTTGCTCATTTCGGTCTCAATGACGCCGGGAGCTATGGCATTCACGGTGATATTTTTTGGTGCCAGCTCAATGGCTGCTGCGCGAGTAAACGCGTTCAGCCCCCCCTTGGAGGCGGCGTAATTGGTCTGGCCCCTGCCACCCCGCTCCCCGGCAATAGAAGAGATATTAATGATCCGGCCACGTTTCTGCATCATCATCTGCTGGGCTACCGCCTTGGTGCAGTTGAAGGCGCCGTAGAGGTTGGTCTCGACGACGTCCCGGAAATCCTGCTCTGTCATTGCCAGCAGCAGCTGGTCGCGGGTGATGCCGGCATTATTCACCAGGATGTCAATGCGGCCGAACCGTTCCACCACCGTTGCAGCCAGCTGTTCCATGGCAGAAAAATTTCTCACATCCCCCTCCAGGCACAGAGCCCTGCTCCCGGTTTCGCCTATGGTTCGAACAACCTGTTCAGCCTTCTCGCGGTTGTGGTGATAGGTACCTATCACCACGGCCCCGGCCGCAGCGAGGTGCAGGGCAATGGTGCTGCCGATGCCGCTCGAAGCACCTGTAACGATAGCAACTCTGTCTTGTAATTTCAAGGACATATTCTGTTTTAAACGCGTACGTACTATTGATATAATGGCACCGGACTGAGCGATTCTTCCCGCTCAAGCATATTTTTTAAACATAAGCGCGGTGCACTGCCCGCCGATGCCCTGGTTAATCGACAGCGCCGCCGCTATCTGTTTCTCCCGCGGCTGGTGCAGGACCAGGTCAAGGGCACAGTCGGGATCCGGGTGTTCATAGTTTATGGTGGGTGGAAGCAGCCCCTGGCAGAGCGCCAGAACAGCGTATACAGACTCTATGGCACCGGAGGCAGAACCAAGGTGCCCGGTCATTGATTTGGTGGCGCTGACGGGAATCTGGGAAAGCCGATCACCAAAGACCGTTTTGAGCGCGCAGACCTCTGCCCGGTCGCTTTCCTGTGTTGCAATACCATCCGCACTGACCCAGCCGACTGCTGCTGCATCAAGCTGCGCATCCTCAAGCGCCCGCAGTATGGCCCTGCTCATGCCGTCGCCTCCGGGTGCCGGCTGGTAAATATGATAGGCGCTGGAGACATTTCCGTAGCCGACGATTTCAGCGTATATCTGCGCGCCCCGGTTCTGCGCGTGGGAGAGCTCTTCAACCAGCACAAACCCGGCGCCCTCGCCGGCAACCATGCCATCGCGCATAAAATCAAAAGGCCGGCACGCAGTTGCGGGGTCTTCCTGGCCGGACAGCAGGTTCATGGCATGAAGGCTGAAGAGGGTATTGGGCGTTAGCAGGCAGTCATAGCCGCCCGCGATCATAACATCGGCATCACCTCGCCGGATCGAGCGGAAGGCGTCACCAATTGCCTGGGAGCCGCCGGTATAGGAGGAGATGATATTATTATTTTCTCCCTGGATGTTATACAGAAGAGAGATGTAATAGAAGGCATTATTGGGCAGCGCTTTAAGGAGAAAGAGCGGATGGGCAACCGGCACTCCCTTCTCGCCGAACTTTGCCGAATTAAAGGTCTTTTCTTCTTCGTCCCACGACCGGAGAATCGGCTCATTCAAGTCCTCAAATCCGGGGCCGTCATCAAATCCTCCTCCCCCGGAGCCGATGATGGCACCAAACCGGGTGGGGTCAATTTTATCAAGCGGAAGCGCGGCATCATCGACGGCAAGCTTGGCGGCGGCCAGGCCAAGATGTACATTTAAAAAAGAGAGCCTGAGAGCCTTCCGGTCGGTGATAAATTGTTTGGGGTTGAAATTTTTTACTTCTGCCCCAAGCTTCACCGGCAGGTGTTCCACGTTCAACCGGGATATCCTGCTAATGCCTGATGTTCCCGCCAGGAGGTGCTGCCAGTTTTCTTCTTTTCCGATGCCGAGGGGAGAAACAACCCCCATGCCGGTAATGACGGCTCTTCTGCTCATAACGAGGTAACCACACCGCGGTATATGTTTATGGGATTGGCAGGGTCAGTTGCCTTTTATTCGCAAGGACTCTGTTTGTGAGGGAGGTGCTGCAGGCACTATCGGCAGTTTTGGGCTTGACCGATTTGTGCGCGCTTGAACTGGTCAACCGTCTGCCGGATTGGTCCGGCGGCGCCGTAGTCTCACCGTTCCGGACCAGGGAACTAATGGAATTTTTTCACCACCAGTGAGGCGTTTTGTCCGCCAAACGCAAAAGAATTAGAAAGGATGGTCTTCATCTGCTTTGTTCTGGACTCATTCGGGACATAGTCCAGGTCACACTCAGGGTCCGGATTCTCATAGTTGATGGTCGGGGGTATAATGCCGCCAGTAAGAGTCAGAACGCTGATGATAAGTTCAATAGAGGCTGCGCTGGCAACCAGATGCCCGAGCATGGACTTGTTGGAGCTCACGGGAATTTCGTAGGCGCGGTCTTGAAATACTTTTTTTATGGCAGCAGTTTCACATTTGTCATTGATGTAGGTGGAAGTGCCATGGGCATTGATGTAGTCTACGTCCTCGATGGAGCAGCCCGCATCCTGCAGCGCAGCGCTCATGCAGCTATCTGCGCCGCGCCCATCTTCTGGTGAGGCGGTAAGACGATAGGCGTTGGAAGAGGAGCCATAGCCGGCAAGCTCAGCGATGATGGGTGCATTGCGTTTTCTGGCATGTTCAAATTCTTCCAGCACCAGCACTCCTGATCCCTCGCCGAGAATAAAGCCGTCGCGCATAAGATCAAAGGGCCGGGATGCTTTTTCCGGCGCATCATTATGCTTTGAGAGGGCCCCGAGGAGTGCAAACCCGGTCACGGCGGTTTCGCCGATAATGGAATCACAGCCCCCGGTGAGGACAACTTCCGCATCGCCGTCCTGGATCATCCGCAGGGCCCGCCCGATTGCCTGAGCAGATGAAGCGCAGGCGCTTGAGGTGGTGCTGATGGGACCCTGAATGTTGTACAGGATGGAAATGAGGTTAGCGGCCATGTGCGCGCTTCTGCGCAGCGGCCAGATCTGTCCGAGGTTTTTTGAAGAAGCAAGATGAGGATAGGGGTTGCCATTGCATTGTTCCAGTTTCCTGGCCCGGAGCAGGTCAAATATTTTTTCGGGCTCAAACATGCGGTCATACTGAGAGAAGTGCGCATATTCTTCATTAGCTCCGAGCGAGATCCCGATATTTCCCGAGTCCAAGTGATCGAGATTAAGTCCTGCTTTGTGCAGAGCCTCTTTTACCGCGCTAACGCAGAACCGGGTGCTGCGCCCGAAATACTGGTCGATTTCTTTCGAGAGAAGCGGATTGTCAAAGTTGAAATTTTTTACCTCTGCAGCAATCTTGACCGGGTATGTTTTTGCATCAAAAAGGGTAATGGGACCAATGCCGGATACGCCCTTTATAAGATTGCTCCACGTGGTCTGAATGTCATTACCAAGCGGGGTTACCGCACCAAAGCCGGTAATTACAACCCGTTTTTGTTGCAGCTTCTTTTTTTCCCATTTTTTAGAAAAGTATGCGGTCATGTTTTTCTCTTTCTGCAGCCAGATATTCTGATTTTTTTATTTGCGATAGTTTATAAAGAGATTAAAATTTTGATTAGATGTATTACAAGGAGAATGCCAACAGGTCAGATCATTTTAAATGCCAGCAATAAAAAAAAATAAAAGCAATTACAGATAATTATAAAACAATAACAATTTTTTCGATCGCCGCAAAAGAAGAGCAGCCAGAGACAGTTGGTTTTTTTCAGCCAAAGCATTGGTTTTATAAAAAAATATTGGTTCAATTTAACCAATTAATTCCTTGTAGTTATTGAGATATTTGATTATAAATGACAGCATATTTGTCTTTAACCAGACTTATTATAATGGCCCAAACTTCTCGCACGCCCAAACGTATTTCCCTGAAAATTTTCTTTATTGCCCTTCTTCTCCTCGCCGCGATCAGCCACGCAGCGAGGGCAGAGGATGTGCTGGTAATAAATACCAGCACTATCATTCCCTACAGCAGCTGCATCGGGGGGCTGCGGGAAACTCTTTCCGCCTACTCCCTGCAGGTGGTCAGTATTGAAAACGATTTAGAAAAAGGAAGGGAGATTATCAGCAGCGTCAAAGAGAAAGAATACCGGCTTATCGTCGCGGTCGGTCCGCAGGCATCGTTTCTGCTTTCAGAAATAAAATTCCCCGCACCAAAGCTTTTCTGTATGGTGCTCAATCCGCACCGCCTTATAGCAAAGGAAAAACTCTATTCCGGGGTAAGCCTCAATATCCCGCTCGCCTATCAGCTGCAGCAGATTAAAAAGACCTTTCCCGAGCGAAAACGGGTGGGTGTTTTTTCCAGCCAGGGAGAAAACAAAACCGTGGTTGAATCGCTCCGCAAAGAAGCAGCCCTCCAGGGGCTGGTTATAGTCGGACTGCCCATAACGTCGGCAAGTGATATTCTGCCAGCCATAGCCTCGAAAGATTTTTCAATCGATGCCCTGCTGATGATTCCTGATGAGCAGATTAACTCTCAGAAAATAGTTGCATACATTATTAAGGAGGCTCTGCGCAGAACGATTCCCGTAGTCGGCTACAACAGCTGGTTCGCCAGGAACGGCGCCATTCTTTCTTTTATCATAGATTACCGGGATATGGGCATCCAGGCAGGGACCATGGCCATGAAACTGCTGAAGCAGGGCGCAAATACCCGGGTTGCCGTCGAGGCGCCGTCCCGCATCAGAGTGAGCATTGATGAGAAAACCGCCCAGAAGCTGGGTATCCAGATATCTCCTGGCGCTATCCAGCAGGCAGATGAGGTGATTCGCTGATGAAGTGGGGACTCAATATTAAATTTATTTTTATAACCATTTTTCTGATCGTTTTTATTTCCCTGATGTTCAGCATCATCCTGGTCTATCAGTCCCGCAAGGCACTGCTGTATGAATTTGCCAAGCGGGGCCAGTCACTGGTGCAGAATCTGGCGTTGAATGCGGAGCTGCCCCTGCTGTTGGAAAACAAAGAGACCCTGAAGACCCTGGCACAGAATCTTCTGCGGGAAAATGATGTGCAAAAGGTACGCATCGTTAACGAACACAACACGGTGCTGGTCGATATCAGCAAGGGGAGAACCCTCTGGTGGTGGCAGCAGGAAAAGATCAGCCAGCCGGTATATCTTATCCCGGAGGGAGCACGGGGCAGCACCGATGACATGAGCCTTTATTTAGACGGCAGCCGGCCTGAACAAAACACCGGCGCAAAAGGTCAGCTCATCGGAACCATTGAGGTGATCTTCTCACGGGAGGGCATCATTGAAACGCTCAACCGCATCCGCTGGTGGATATTTTTCTCGGCAACCATCGCCACTATCATCGGCAGCGTGGGCGCGGTCTATTTTTCCTATACGCTGATTCGGCCCATACAGCGTCTGGCCCGGGCAACCTCTTCCATTGCTCGCGGCAACTGGGAAGAGCGCATGGATGTAAGCAGGGACGATGAACTGGGGGAACTCACCGACTCTTTTAACATCATGGCCTCCTCCCTGATGAAAAAGAAACAGGAGCTGGAAACAACCTACCGGGAGCTTTCCCAGAAGGAGCGGATGGCAGAAATCGGCAAGTTTTCCATGATGATTGCCCATGAGCTGAAAAATCCGATCGGCATCATAAAAGGCTCGGTAGATATCATGTCGAAAACTGACACGAAGGCGGAGATCAAGGCAACCATGGTCCGCTACATCCAGGATGAAATCAAGCGCCTCAACCGGCTTATTGACGATTTTCTGTCCTTTGCCAAGCCGCAGCCGCCACAGAAAGCGCTCTCCGATATCAATACGATTATCGAAAAGGTGACCACCCACTTTATGATCCCGGAAGAGGCGCACAAGAAGATCACCCTGCACCGCTCGCTAGACCCGCTGCCAGCCATCGCCATAGATGACCATCAAATATACCAGGCTCTGCTTAACCTGCTCTCTAACGCAGCACAGGCCATAACGCAGCAGGGGGATATCTATTTTAAAACCGATGTCAGTGATGCCGGGGTGCGCATCCAGGTGAGCGATACCGGGGTAGGCATCCCGGATCCGGAGAAGGAAAAGGTTTTTGATCCGTTCTATACAACGAACGCAACGGGCACCGGTCTGGGGCTTTCAATTGTTAAAAAGATTGTTGACAATCACAGCGGGCACATTCAGATTTCTGATTTTACCGGAGGAGGGACGACCTTCACCATCCGCCTGCCTATGTAACAAAGGAGCATGTAACCCATGAACAGGATTCTTATTGTTGATGACGAAGAAAAGCTGCGGCACATCCTGCAGCTCATGCTTGAGCGGCAGGGCTTTGAAACAGCTCAGGCGGCCAATGGCGAGGAAGCGCTGCAGCTCATAAAAAAGTATAACTTCGGGATGGTTATTACTGACCTCAAAATGCCGGTCATGGATGGTATGACACTCCTGAGAGAAATTAAAAAAATTGATCCCGACTACCCCGTCATCGTCCTCACCGCATTTGGTTCTATTGAGTCAGCGGCTGATGCCATGGAAGAGGGGGCGCTTTACTATTTTACCAAGCCGTTTGATGAAGAGAAGATTATCAATAAAGTTAAGCGCTATATGAGAATCTCTGACCTGCTTGAGGAGCAGCTGATTCACCGGGAAGAGCTTTCCGCGTCATTTAATTTTTCCAATATCGTCGCTGAATCGCAGCAGATGCTTTCTGTTTTGCAGCCGGCTGCTCATGTTGCTCAGAGCCCGCAGACAACGGTGTTGATCCTCGGGGAAAGCGGCACCGGCAAAGAACTGCTGGCACGCGTCATCCATCACAACAGCACGAGAAGCGGTAAACGATTTATGGCCATCAACTGCGCGGCAATTCCTCACACGCTTATTGAAAGCGAACTGTTCGGCCATGAAAAAGGCGCCTTTACCGGCGCCGACAAACAGAAGATGGGAAAGTTTGAGCTGGGCCACGGCGGCACTATTTTTCTTGACGAGATCGGCGACCTCAGCATGGAAGCCCAGCCCAAGGTGCTGCGCTTTTTACAGGAACGGGAGTTTGAACGGGTGGGCGGCAACGAGACCTTAAAATCTGATGTGCGGGTAATCTGCGCAACCAATAAAGCTTTGGAGGAGCAGGTAGAAAAAGGCACCTTCAGGCAGGACCTTTTTTATCGCATCAATGTTTTTCCGTTAACCCTTCCGCCCCTCAGGGAACGGGGCAATGATATCATCCTTCTTGGCGCGCATTTCCTGCAGCGCTTCTGCCAGGCGATGGGAAAACCAAACCCACAGATAGATGAAGCGGCAAAACGGATCCTCAAGAAATATGCCTGGCCGGGTAATGTCCGGGAGCTGGAAAATGCCATTGAGCGGGCGGTCATATTATCAAAAGACGGATCGATTACTCCTGAGACGCTCCGGTTTCTGGCCGCAGCGCCGGGTACTATTCCGGCCGGAGAGCAGCAGTTTCCCCTTCCCGAGGAAGGTATGAATCTTGAGGACATGGAGCGGGAAATAGTGCGGCAGTCTTTGCGCAGGGCGCAGAATAACCAGACGGCTGCGGCAAAACTGCTGGGACTCACCCGAGGGAAATTCAGGAGCCTCCTTAAACAGCTAAAGGAGACAGAGCAATGAATATAAAGATATCCACCAGATGCGTTCACCGCAGCGTGGCAGGATGTATAGGTGCCGCGGTGATACTGTCTCTGCTTTTCAGCGGGGGATGTGTCGTGGCACTGGCCCAGGAAAAGGTCCCGGCGTTTGAGGAAACCGAGCTTATGTTTCTTGGCGAAGAGCTGTACACGGTCTCAATTGCTTCACGGCGCATAGAAACGCTGCAGCGCGCCCCGGCCGCGGTTACGGTTATAAGCGGCGAGGAGCTGAAAAAATATCGTACCCTGGCAGAGGTGCTGCGCCGGGTACCGGGGTTTTTTATCGACCGCAACGAAGTTAAAGAGCGCATTTATCTGCGCGGTATTCCCGACTCGTTTCTGGTTCTGATGGACGGGGTGCCGTTTTCCTGCGACGCGACCACCATTGATTACCCGCGGGGCATGGACCTGTCGCTAAACTACATCGAGAAAATTGAAATCGTCCGCGGGCCGGGTTCTGCCCTGTGGGGCCCTGATGCATTCTCCGGCATCATTAATCTGGTCACCAGGAAGGGGGCTGACGTGCAGGGGGTGTCGCTGACCACAGAGGGCGGCTCGTTTGATACCAAGCGGGCGGAATCCGTAAGCGGTTTTAACCGCAATGACTGGGATGGCCTGCTGTTCATGTCCACCACCAAGACCGCAGGGTTTGAGCATGACCTGCATAACGGGCAGGAGCGCCCCCATGATCACTATGATGAGGCCTATGGCAAGCTGAGCTATAAAGATATCCTGGAAATCTCCGGCCGCTATTCCCGCTACCGCGATTTTTATTCTGAGCCGGTCTTTATGTATGAGGGTTCGGAGCACAAGCCGTTTTCTTTCATCCAGGCGACGCTTAACAAGAGCTTCGAAAAATCTGCTTTCTCCCTGCAGGGGTGGTTTCAGTATTTTGACAACCTTGATAATTACGGGAAATCGCAATTCACGCAGAACAACAAGCAGTATGCCCTTGAGGCAAAGTATGATTTCAGCATCTGGGAACAGCATTACCTGTCCCTGGGGTCATCGTTTCGCTACAATGACGGCAGCAAAACCACGTTTACCTTTGAGGATCAAAATTTTGATTATTTCCGGCGCTATTATACGCGGCGCTATTCCGGCTATTTCCAGGACAA
>JAPLIX010000097.1 GCA_026388865.1 Pseudomonadota bacterium
GACCCGGGCCACAAGCCACTGTTTTAATGATGCGCTGGTATTGTTAGCTTGTTTTTTTCTTTGCTTCTCTAGGTTTGCCCCGAGCCGTTCGGCTCTGAGCTCACTATCTTGAAGATGTTGCCACAGAGTTTGATATCCAAGGATTAGAGCTTGATTGGGCTTGCGTAACTTGGGATGCCGATTTCCGCTATACGCCATCAGGTTGGCAGCATTTATCATTTGTAGGAACAAAGCGGAATACAATTAAAAAACCGGAACGGCAAATTTATCTCAAAAATGCTTACCGTGTGCTCCTTACTCGGGCTCGGCAAGGAATGGTGATTGTCGTTCCTTCTGGCGATCCGTCCGACCTAACACGCAAGCCTGAATTTTATGATTCAACTTTTGTGTATTTAAAATCCATTGGCTTCACTGTCTTATAGATTACAAGGACGCAGTCATGAAAATAGATAGAATACCTGTTTTACTGTGTTGTCCCAATCTTTAGAATTTGCAACCTTAAAAAGTACTCCTATAAAAACGGCGAGTTAAAGCAAAGTAATGGCCGGCAAATCAAGCTGCCGGCAGAGGGAATAAAAACCTGTTTTCGTTTTATCAATATGGATATACCAAAACGAAAGCTCGGTAAAACCGGCGTTGATGTAACGATTCTCGGCCTTGGCGGAGAAGGGATCCTTAATCAAGAGATAGTGACGGGTGACCTGTGGCTCGTGACTGGTTGATTGCGGAATGCGGATTTCGGATTGCAGAATGATATAGAGGTGAATAAGTAAATGGGTGAATCGGTGAATGGGTCGATAGGTGAATAGGTTAAAAGGTGAAGAGGCAACCCACCTTCGCGCAAGGCTACGGTGGGCAGGCAGGCAACACGCACAAAGGCACAAAGAAAATGCGGAGGAATTGAGTTCGAAATTCGGCAAAAAGCCGACAAACCCTCGCGCTTCGCCTGCGGATACAACTGCGGAGAACAAACAAAAAGGGGTCAGCCGGTTACTGCTCATCCCTTTTGATTTTTATACCGGCTGCTCCACGTTTGAGCCTTTATCCACCGGGCATATTTTTTTATATTCACGCGCGTTAACCTGCAGTGTGTCCCACATATCCACATCCATTTGCAACCCCAGCCAGAATTCCGGAGTGGTGTGTAAAAACTGTGCCAGGCGAAACGCTGTGTCAGGGGTTATGGCGCGTTTCCCCAATATTATTTCATTTATACGAACCCGGGTGATACCAAGAGCGTCTGCAAGTTCCCTCTGGCTCATTCCGAGGGGCTTTAAAAATTCATGTTTTAAAATTTCTCCCGGCGGTGTCGGGCGTCTGTTTTTTGGCAGCATGGTTTTCACCTCTTTCAGTGATATTGTACTAATTCAAGGTCATGGATATCCCCGCCTTCAAAACGAAAGCACAATCTCCATGGGCCATTGACTGATATCGCCCATTGTCCCTGTCGATCGCCGCGCAAACGGTGCAGATGGTTTGACGGCGGAGCGCCAAGGTCTTTTATTTGTTGTGCACGGTTCAGCATATCCATTTTGCGCAGCAGCTGGGCTGTCAGTTCCGCGGGTACCCGTTTGTGTTTACCCGTATGCCAGAATTCTTCGAGCCACGCCTGTGCAAAGGTCTTGAGCATAGGGTAAGAGTATCATGCAACGGGCCTCGTTGCAACGGGATTTTACCATGTTGCGATATCAGAGCTTGAATTTTGCATTCCGGAAAGCTGCCTGCCGGGCAGGGCAGCATAATGCTGCTTCTCATTTGCCGAAAATAACTGTATACCTAAAACAGGGTTATTCCAGACAGGCCACAGAGAGGAAGCACAGCATCAGCGCGCAGCGGTCAGGCTTCTCCCCTTCTTAATCTTTTCTCCGCGTCCCCTGTGGTCAGGTTTTATCAAACCATCTACAGCACAGGGAGAATCATTTATGAAAACAGCCGTTTCCAGGAAATTTCCGGCTACCGCAGCGTTACTTATTATCTGCCTCAGCGCCGTGCTGCTGGTACAGTGCACAAAACCCCAGCCTGCCACTACGGGAAAAGACCAGCTGGTAGCTGCGCTTGACGCGGCCTTCATCCAGATACTTTCCAATGGCACGTGGCGGGAGATCACAAAACCGCTCGGCCCGCTGGTAGTGAATATCGCCGACTGTTACCCGACCCCTGATGCAGCGCCCTTCCCCGCCACCCCAACCGGCGCGCTTGCCGATATACTGAACAATAAAAAAATCAGGGTCGGCAGCTATCTGGATAAATACTCCGGGTCCTTCAACGCCTATACCGAAGTGAACGTGCAGCTCATGCGGGCGATGCTTGATGAGCTGGGCGCGGCCTATAAGCTATCCGCGCCGATTGAGATAGAGCGCGTCTATATCGACCCGCCCAGCAGCAGCACGTTGTTCAAGCAGCTGAACGAAGGCGCCTTTGATATCTCGGATTTGAACAGCGCCCTGGGCGGGGTTTCCAACAGCCAGCGCCGGCGCAGCATGGCGCGCTATACCTGCACGATATTCGGCAGCGGCTGGTTCCTGCAGGTGAAGGAAAACTCTTCCTACAAAAGTGTTGATGACTTCCAGGCTGATGCCAAGGCAAAACTCTGTTCCGGGATGCTTTCCAGCCAGCTGGGGAAGGACTATTTTGTGAACCAGCAGATCACCTCGCAATATGAGAACGATCTCGAGCTGTGCGGGCAGGGCGTGCTGGACGGCACCTATGACGCGTACCTGCACTTTGATCCGGCCCCGGTAAAAAGCGGGCTGCGCTCAATTGATACGGGGATTGTTTCGGGTGTTCCGCTCTGGGTTGCCGGCGGCGCAGATAGTGCTGAGTGACACGTGACCCGCGGCCTGGGGGAAGCCGCCGCAGGCCGTGCTGCCGGAATATAAACAGTCAACATAAGGGGATCAGCGGGTTATGGCTGGTCCCTTTTATTTTTTTTTGCAGCAGACCGTGCAATCGATACTACCCCCTGATACTTCTTCTGCCCGGGCGGAAGATGCGATATATCCGGGCTTTCGCACGCGGTTATCTATTGACACCCAGTTGAACTTCCTTTATATTTACAAACTTGCGCTCTATTTTCTTCCCTCCTGAATAATCTGCGGAGAAAATCCGGCAGTTAATCCTGTTTAATTAATTATATGCCGACTGACCGCGAAGGGAGAAGCGGAACACGGGCGGCACGACTTTTTATTTGAAGAGAGGAAAACGTGGAAATCGACAGAGAGAAAAAACTGTCGCTGTTAAAGAGGATGCTGCTGATCCGGGCTTTTGAAGAAAAGGCCGAGGAGCTTTTTCAGCAGAAGCTCATCCCCGGGTTTGTCCATCTGTCCATCGGCCAGGAGGCTTCCACCACCGGCAGCTGCATGGCTCTGCGGCCTGATGATTATATTATCTCAACCCACCGCGGCCACGCGCACATTCTGGCCAAGGGCGCTGATCCGCGGTTCATGTTTGCCGAGCTGTTTGGCAAGGCCACAGGATACTGCAAGGGAAAAGGAGGCTCCATGCACATAGCTGATTTTTCCCGGGGCATTCTCGGCGCCAACGGCGTCGTGGGGGGAGGATTTCCCATCATGGTGGGCGCCGGCCTTTCCATCAAACTGCGCGGGACCGACCAGGTGGGGATGGTTTTTTTCGGCGACGGCGCATCCAACCGGGGCACGTTTCATGAAGCCTGCAACATGGCGGCTGTCTTTAAGCTCCCCATCATCTTTGTCTGCGAGAACAACGGCTATGCCTCAACCTCGCCGGCTGAAAAAATGGTTGCCGGCGGATCTGTGGCCGGCCGGGCCAAGGCCTACAACATCCCCGGCTATATAACGGACGGCAGCAATGTGCTGGAAGTGCTGGAAGTGGTGCATGAGGCGGTGGAGTGGGCCCGCAGCGGACACGGCCCGGCCATTGTGGAAAATGAGACCTATCGCTACAAGGGCCACTTTGAAGGCGACCGGCAGAAATACCGCAGCATGGATGAGATCCACATGTACCGGAAAACCCGCGATCCCATTGATAAGTTTGAGCGGCTCCTCATTGAAGAGGGGTGCCTGACCGCAGAGGCGGTGGGGAGAAAGCTCGGGATCGACGAGGTGATCGCGGAGGTTCTGCCGGATGGAAAAGCCGCGGTCGTAGAGGAGCTCCAGAGGAAGGGCCGCGTCGTCGCCATGGCCGGCGACGGTATCAACGACGCGCCGGCGCTCGCCCATGCACAAGTGGGGATAGCGATGGGGACCGGAACGGATGTCGCCATGGAGAGCGCAGGTATCACGCTCGTCCGCAGCGACCTGCAAGGCATCGTGCGGGCGCGTCGCCTCTC
>JAPLIX010000046.1 GCA_026388865.1 Pseudomonadota bacterium
ATCAAACAAATGCTGTCCTCATGGATTTCATCTGCATGATTAGACGAAAGTACTTGTTTTGAATATGTTTCAACCGTTGACGCTGCTCTCTTTTTTTCTATCGCTTTTAAACAAGCAAGGATGTTAACATAAAAAAGCTCTTGACAGAGAAATGCCCGTTCACTAAAATTTCCCCTCTGAAATAATCCACCCTCAGCAGTTACTACCGTTTCTTATTATTGAGAGGTTAATCTTTCATTCCCGTGTGCAGGGAAAGGGTCACCATGATTGAAGTTAACAATATAAGTAAAAATTTTGGTCCGACACAGGCGGTAAAAAACGTCTCCTTTAATGTTAACAAGGGAGAGGTGGTGGGGTTCCTGGGCCCTAACGGGGCCGGCAAATCAACCACCATGCGCATCCTCACCTGCTATCTGCCGGCTGATGCGGGCACGGCAAAAATCGCCGGCTTTGATGTCGCCACCCAGTCATTAGAGGTGCGCAAGCGCATCGGCTACCTGCCGGAGAACAACCCGCTCTACATGGAAATGGGGGTGCTTGAATCGCTCTATTATATCGCCGCGCTGCGGGACATTCCTCATGCCGCGCGGAAAGAAAAGATCAGGAAGGCAGTGGACCTGTGCGGCCTCGAGCCGATTTTGAGCAAGGACATCGGCGAGCTCTCCAAAGGCTTCCGGCAGCGGCTGGGGCTGGCCCAGGCGCTCATCCACGACCCGGACATCATGATCCTTGATGAGCCGACTATCGGCCTTGACCCCAACCAGATCATAGAGATCAGAAACCTGATCAAGTCAATCGGCAGGGAAAAGACCGTCATCCTGAGCTCCCACATCCTGCCTGAAGTTTCAGCCACCTGCGACCGGGTGCTCATCATCAACCGCGGCGAGATTGTCGGCAGCGGCACGCCGGAGGAGCTTGCGGCAATGGCAACGGGCGGGCAGGCCGTTAACGCCAGCATTCGCGGCCCGCTTTCTCAGATTCAGGAGAAGATTCAGTCTCTGGCCGGGGCGCGGGAGATTTCTGTCACGGGGGAAGACAATGGCATAACCCGCCTCACCATCAAGACCGACCCCGGCACTGATCTGTGTGAAGAAATATTTTTCCTGGTTTCCCGGAACAGCTGGAGCTTAAGCGAGCTGTACCGTGAGACAATAACCCTTGAAGACGTGTTCCGCGAGCTCACACGGGAGGGATAGGCACGCCGCATGAAAACCATACTGACCATATTCTGGAAAGAGTTCAGGGGCTATTTTAACTCCCCCATTGCCTATATCTTTATCATCTCATTTCTGGTGTTCACCAACTGGCTTTTTTTCAAGGGGTTCTTCCTCATGAACCAGGCCAGCCTGCGCTCGTTTTTTTCCATTCTGCCGTGGGTGTTTCTGTTCCTGGCGCCGGCGGTTACCATGCGCTCCTGGGCTGAGGAGAAAAAGCTCGGCACCATTGAGCTTTTGATGACGCTCCCGGTTAAGGACTACGAGGTGGTGCTGGGGAAGTTTCTGGCGAGCTTTATCTTTCTCATCGTGACGCTTCTGTGCTCTATTCCCCTGCCGCTGACGGTGATGGCGGTCGGGAACCCTGACGTGGGGCCCATCTGGGGCGGCTACCTGGGCGCGTTTTTCATGGGCGGCGCCTATCTTGCCATCGGCTGCTTTGCCTCAAGCCTCACCGAGAACCAGATTGTTGCCTTTATCATAGCTATTTTTCTCTCCTTCGCCCTGCTCATTATCGGCGAGAACCTGGTGATCATGAATCTGCCCGCCGCGCTGGTACCGGTGTTTATCTTCCTTGGCCTGGGCGCGCATTTTGAGAGTATCGGCAGAGGCGTGATCGATTCGCGGGATATCATCTATTATATTTCAATTATTGGGTTTTTCCTGTTTCTCAACGGGCTGTCAGTTGAAAGCCGCAAATGGAAGTGATGAGACATGAAGCTTAAAAAAGTGAGATACGGTACAAACTATATACTGATGACGGTGCTGCTCGCGGCAATCCTTGCGGTCATTAACATCCTGTCCTATCGCCACTTCCTGCGGGCCGACCTTACCGATAACCGGCAGTATACCATCACCGAGTCAACCAGGAAGGTGCTCGCGGGCCTTGATGATGTGGTCAACATAAAAGTCTATTTCTCCCGCAAGCTGCCCCCCTATCTCACCACCCTCACCGACCAGATAAAGGACCTGCTCGACGAGTACCGCACCTATGCCAGGGGCAAGCTCGCTATTGAATTTATTGATCCTGCCAATGATCCGGCCATGGAGCAGCGGCTGCGCTTTCTGGGCATTCCCCAGGTGCGGCTCAATGTCATTGAGCGGGACCAGGCGCAGTTCACCAACGTGTATCTGGGCATGGCGGTGCTGTACGGGGATAACAAGGAAGTAATCCCTGCCATCACCGATACCAACAACTTTGAATATGACCTGACGAGCAAGATTCTGCAGGTAATAAGTACCGAGGTCAAAACCATCGGGTTCTTAAGCGGCCACGGCGAGCCGGATATAAACAAGGAGCTGAAAAACATTCAGGGCCTCCTGCAGGAGCATTACTCCTGCCGCAGCATAGACACGAAAAAGGATAAAAACATCCCTGCTACCGTTGCCGCCTTGGTGGTGGCAAGCCCGAAGGAACTGTCCGAGCGGGAGAAATTTCTCATAGACCAGTACCTCATGTCCGGGGGCAGGGTGCTGTTTTTCATTGACCCGGTTGCCATGGATGAGCGCCGGCTTGCAGCAACCCCGCTGGCCTCGCCGCTTCTTGAGTTGCTGGCGCACTACGGCGTCAAGCTGAAAAATGAGCTGGTCCTGGACCGGTCCAATGCCAATGCCTCGTTTCAGAGCGGCTATTACACCATCTCGGTGCCCTACCCCTTCTGGATAAAAATCATCAGGGACAATTTCGCTCAAGATAATCCCGCGGTAAACCAGCTTGAGAGCATGGTGCTTCCCTGGGCAAGCCCCCTTGAAATAGTAAGGGATAAAACAGCAGGGCTCCGGGTGACAGAGCTTTTCAAAAGCTCGAAAGATTCCTGGGCCCAGAAAGAGGTCTTTGACCTGAGCCCCAAGGAAGAGTATTCCCCGGCACCCGGTGAGATGAAAGAACGGATTATGGGAGTGGCGCTGAGCGGAAAGTTCAAGAGCTTCTATGCCGGGAAAAAAGTGCCGGCAGCGGACGAGGAGAAAAAGACTCCGGCACAACCGCCACAGCAGAAAGAACCATTGTTTAAACCGGAGAGCGCGGAAACAAAGCTCATCGTGGTCGGCAACTCACGGTTTATAACAGAAAATTTTCCGGCTGAGTTTGACGGCAACCGCATCTTTTTCCAGAACGTCATTGACTGGGTCACGATTGGTGACGCGCTCATCGGTATCCGCTCCCGCGAGTCAACAGACCGGCCGCTCATGGTCGTTTCCGACCGGGCCAAGGCTGCCATCCGCTTCATCAATATCCTGGGCGTCGCGATTCTGGCAGGGCTGTTTGGCCTGGGCAGCTTTTATCTGCGGCGCAGAAGGAAAATGACGGGGATAAAAGAACTAATAGATGTGCAATGATATCATGATAACGATGCGTGCGAGAGAACGGAAACAGGTATGAGCTTTAAGAAGACCATAATACTTGCGGCTTTGCTGGGCTTTCTATTAATTTTGTTTTATCTCATCGAGAGCCCGAAAAAGGATGACAAAAAGGTGGAGCACCCGCTTTTTATAGCCGGGTTTGACAAGGCAAAGGCAGCCACCTTGTACATCAAAAGCAAAGCCAGGGGGGAAGTTTTCCTGAAAAAGAAAGCGGCCGGCTGGGTTGTAGAGGCGAATAAAAAGCACTATTCCGCAGACACTGCGCCCGTTGATAACCTGCTTGACACCATAGCAAAAATACGGGTCGAATCCGTGGTCTCCCGGAACGAGGGTAAATATAAGGCGTTTGAAGTAGACGCAGAGAACGGGGTTGAGGTGCGGATTGATGACTCCTCACAGAAAAGCCTGGCGCGCTTTGTGGTGGGGAAAAGCGGCCCTGATTTGTTCAGCACCTATCTGCGGCTGGCGGATGCGCAGCAGGTGGTGCTCGCCAGCGGCATGCTGAAAATGGCCTTTGACCGGGAGCTCAAGGAATGGCGCGATAAAACAATTTTCAGCCTGAACCAGCAGGAGATAACTGACTATCAGGTCAAGGGGAATCTGCAGTACCATCTGCAAAAAAAACCTAACGGCTCCTGGGGAATGGCTGCCCCTGAAAAGTTCACGCTGAAAAAGGAAACAGTTGAAGACTGCCTTAAAACCGCCTCAGCGCTCAAGGCTGCAGATTTTGCCGAAGGCCGGCTGCAGGACTTTCAGCTGGATAAGCCGGTGCGGGAGATTATCGTAACCTTAAACGGCGGCGCTTCCAGGACGCTCCTCATCGGCAAGGACAAAAACGCTTTTCAGCGCTTCGTGAAGACAGTGGATGCAGATACCATCTATGTGCTGGAGAGCTATAACCTGGAAAAGCTGAGCCCGGCACTTGATGCGTTCAGGCAGGGCGAAGCAGCAAAAAACATCAAGGAGCCCCCGGCCCCTGATAAAAAACAGGAGCAGGAGGTAACAAAAGAAGCAGCCCCGCAAAAAAAGGCGGCAAAGCCGGCCGGGACTTCATCCGGCAAAAAGAAAAAAAAGAAAAGGTAGCGGCATCCCGCACCGTATCCTTTCACTGCGACCTGATGATTGAGACCTTTGTACTGAGTGTTGATAATAAATCCATCTGCGGGGTTCTTCATCTTCCTCCCCGTGCCAAGCCCCCCTGTGTCATAACCTGCCATGGCCTGTTCAGCTCCAAGGACAGTGATAAATTTCTCAGCATCGCCGAAACTTTTACTGACCGGGGCATAGCGGTTATCCGCTTTGATTTCAGCGGCTGCGGGGAAAGCACCGGCTCAATCGCAGACACCACGGTAACGGGGAGGCTTGCGGAGCTGAAGGCAGTGGTACAGTTTGTCAAACAGCATCAGCTGCCTGGCCCGCGTCTCGGGCTCCTGGGAAGTTCCCTGGGCGGCTATCTATCCCTGCTGTATGCAGCACAGGATACGTCAATCAGGGCACTATCCGTCTGGGCCACGCCGTTCAGCCTGCCCGGGTTGCGGGAGAGCATCCCGCCGGAAGAACTGTCAATACTGAAGGAGGATTTTTTCATTGATGCCCGGCGCTTTGACCTTTCAACCCTGTTGCCCGCGCTGCACTCCCTTTTAATAATGCACGGCACACAGGATGAGATCGTGCCGTACGCTCATGCAGAAAAAATTTTTCAGCTGGCAGGAAGCCCCAAAGAACTCCAGCGTATCGCTGGTGGAGATCATTCATTGACTGTCCCGAAAGGCCGGGAGCAGGCAATTCAGAAAAGCGCTCTCTGGTTTCAACGCTACCTGTAACAACCCCCCGGGCCCCATTTTTCACGGCTTTACTATTTCCCCAATAACGTTTATACTATACAGGCTGTTGAAAAACACCCATCTGTCCCGACAGGCGTCGGGATTGCGCGCATTCCCGATAGCGGGACCTCATTCCTCACGATTTCGCGCGCCTTGCATCCGGATGTTTTTGACCAGCCTGGGAGAAAACTACTTTTTCAACAACCCGTATAGTTAATTATCACTTAAAATTTTTCACTGCCCATGAAAAAAGACTCAAACCTCTACGACATGAAATCAGCCCGGGAAGACCTGCCCCTTTCCCGGTCCGAGCTTGAGCACCGGCATCACATGGTGGCGGAAAGTCCGAGCCTGAAACAGGTGATAAGCGATGCGGTCAGGGCAGCGCGCTCCGGGAGCACCATCCTTATTACCGGTGAAAGCGGTACCGGCAAGGAGCTTATCGCACGGCTGGTTCATAATGTCAGCCCGCGCAGCGAGCAGCCCTTTGTTGTGGTAAACTGCGGCGCGCTGCCGGAGACGCTTCTTGAGACCGAACTGTTCGGCCACGAAAAGGGCTCTTTCACCGGAGCCCTGTATCGCAAAATCGGCCTGTTTGAAACAGCCAGCAGCGGCACCATCTTCCTTGATGAAATCGGCGAGATGAGCCCCGCCATGCAGGTCAAGCTTCTGCGGGTGCTGCAGGAAGGCACCTTTAATAGAATCGGCAATGCTGCAACCATCAGCGTGGATGTGCGGGTCATCTCTGCAACCAACAAGGACCTGCGCGAGGAATTGAAAAAGAGAAAATTCCGTGAAGACCTGTTTTACCGTCTCAATGTCATTCATCTCGCACTGCCGCCGCTTCGCGAGAGAAAAGAGGATATAGCGCACCTGGCCGGGTTTTTCGTCAAGCGGCTGAAGGAATCATTCGACCTGAAAGAGCTGAAGATCTCGGAAGAGGCGAAGAACCTCATCGCCGGCTACAGCTGGCCGGGGAATGTGCGCGAGCTGGAAAATGCCATCGAGCGGGCAGCGGTGATGGGCGACGGGCACGAGATACTTCCGCAGGATCTGGTACTGCACAGGAACGAGCCTGCTGCAGAAGAAGATCATATCGAGGTAGGCATGACGCTCCAGCAGGCGCTGGATGGCTTTAAAAGGGATTTTATTAAAAAGACCCTGCAGCTCACCAAAGGTAACCGCAAGAAAGCTGCAGAAATACTTGATATACAGAGAACCTATTTATCAAGGCTCATTAAAGATTATGAGCTGGATGTCTAATAACAGCGCACGTTATTAGCAGGCTGTTGAAAAACACCCGTCTGCTTCGTTGCGCTCATCCTTCGTCATTGCGACGTACGGTAACGTACGCCTCATTCCTCACGATTTCGCGCGCCTTGCATCCGGATGTTTTTGACCAGCCTGGGGGAAAAACTACTTTTTCAACAA
>JAPLIX010000353.1 GCA_026388865.1 Pseudomonadota bacterium
CTGCCCTGACTATTGACAGATGCTATTTAAAAGTACAAAACAATACAAGAATATTTTGACAACCCGATAGTTGATATGCGGGCTGACAGTGCACATTGAAAATCGCGGACGATAATGCTGAACTATTATAAACAGCGCCGGTACCTGCAAATCACTGCCTATCTCGCGGCCATAGTGCTCTTAATTGCGCTGGTAGTATATGGCGTGATGGAGCAGTCAAGTTTCGCGGATGCTCTTGTCGAGTCATTTGTTGAATAGGCCGCAGGCCGTAAGCAGCGCTTGGCCACGTCAGCTCAGCGGCAGCGTAACAATAATAACAGTCCCCTTGCCAGCCTCACTCTCCGCACGGATATGCCCACCGTGTGCCTCAACAAAGCGTCTCGCAATTGCAAGGCCGAGGCCGGTGCCGCCGGTCGAGCGCGACCTTGATTTGTCCACCCGGTAGAGCCGGTCAAAAATATAGGGAAGGTCTTCCGGAGTGATTCCCGCGCCGGTATCACTGACCCAGAGCTGAATTTCTGAAGCGCTGGATTTTGTTCCTACCTCTATGGTGCCGTTCGGCGGCGTGTAGCGGATGGCATTGGTGAGCAGGTTAGAAATAACCTGGCCGATGCGCTTCTCGTCTATCGAAACAACAGGAAGGCCAGGCGCAATCACCTGTTTGAGCGTGATGGCCTTCTCTTCGGCCTGAAGGAGAAACCGCGAGACCTCGCGGGACAAGACCTCGCCTATTGCAACGCGGGAGCGCTCAATGGTCAGCTGGTTATTTTCCAGGCGGGAAAGCATCAGAAGATCATCAATCAGGTGATCAATGTGGCGCACTTCCTCGCATATCGCCTGCAGGTGCTGGGCCTGCTCCTCTTTGCCCATTTCCCGGTCAATAAGGATTTCCGCGTCAGTCTGAATGCGCGCCAGCGGGGAGCGGATTTCATGGGAGATGTCGGCCAGCAGCTCGGTGAGGGATTTGTGAAATTCAGCCAGGCGACGGGACATTTCATTAAAGGCCTTCCCCAGCTCACCGATTTCGTCCCTGGAGCGGATAGTGACCGCAGCGCCGAAATTTCCCGCGGACATCCTGCGGGCCCCCCTGGTCAGCTCCTGAACCGGCCTGGTCAGCCAGCGGGAGAAAAAAGCGGTCATGCCGCCAAGCAGAAAGAGCAGGATCAGCGTGGGTACCCCCTGCGGGAAAATACTTTTTTCTATGAGCGGATAATATATCTGCAGTATTGCCACCGGCTCCCGGCCGCGTTTCAGCGGCATGGACACCACTTGTATCCAGCGGGGAAAAATGAGCGACAGGTGTTCTCCGGTGCGCAGCGTCTCCTCAATAACGGTCATGGAAATCCGCCGGGTACCCTTAAGCCGCTCGTCCATCCATGCCACCAGCTCCCTGCCGCTGAGATCAAAGACCCGGATGTTGGCGTTCTCGTCCACGTGGATTTTCCTGGTGACATCAGCAAGCGATGAAGGCGACGCGGCAAGGGAAGCCGTAATCCGCTCGGCAACAGAACGGGTTTCATCAATGAGGCTTTTTTTAATATGGGGGTGCACCTCAATTTCCGGGGCGAAGATAAAATAGGTGAGCACCATGACGGAAGCGGTCAGGAGGATTGAGGCAAGAAAAGCCAGGAACAGCTTCCAGTAAATGCGCCGGTAAAAACTTTTCATATATCAGGAGGCCTGAAATTTATATCCTGCTCCCCACACGGTTATGATGTAGCGGGGCTTTTTGGGCGAGTCCTCTATTTTATTGCGCAGGTTGCTGATGTGCGCGTCAATGGAGCGGTCAAACGGCTCAAGCTCCCGGTCGCGCACTTCGTCAAGGAGCCGGTCGCGGCTGAAGACCACGCCGGGGTGCGCTGCGAACAGCATGAGCAGCTTGAATTCAGTGTTGGTAAGGCCTACGGGCTTTTTTTTGCGAAATACCTGCCGCATGGCCGGGTTTATGGAGAGGTCGCCAAAAGCAAGCGGCTTGTCAGCGGCCGGCTGCGGGGCCTCCGCTGCTTTCATCCGCCGCAGCGCCGCTTTAACGCGCGCGGCAAGCTCGCGCAGGCTGAACGGCTTGGTCAGGTAGTCATCAGCGCCCACCTCAAGGCCTGAGACCACGTCTGATTCCTCGCCGCGGGCGGTGAGCATGATGATGGGAACCGTGTTGTCCTTCCTGATTTCCCGGCACACTTCAAGCCCGTCCAGGCCCGGCATCATCAAATCGAGCAGCACCAGGTCCGGCTGCAGCGCCTGCACTTTGCGCAGCCCTTCCGCGCCGTTCAAGGCCGAGTCAATCCGGTAGCCGAAATCTTTCAGATAGGTCTCGACATTTTTTACCAGCCGCGCATCGTCATCGATAATAAGAATTTTCCGCATACCTGATAGACTGCCATAGTTACGTGCACTGAGCATAACAGAATTTCCATGCAAACACAATATCAGTGGCAATAACCCGTTTCTCCGCGCTCCGCGCGTGTTGCAGGTCCCCGGCTCCAGACACGCTGCCCGGCAGCAGGGAGCAGAGCAGAAAGCTACGCATGCGCTGCAACTTTTCATTGACATGTCCATGGTAATCAGCCTATTTTCATACCGCGTCTATCACCATGCAGGGAACCCGAGATGACCGTCCGGCTTAAGACCATCATCGCTATTTCATTGACCATCCTTTTCCTCATCAGCGTTGTTTTTGTCTTCTCAGTTTTGTTCCTCCGGCGGCACACAATCGCCCAGGAAGAAAGCCAGATGCGCACCGACGTGGGCCGCATTTTTGCCGCACTCTCAGAAGAAGTTCATAAAATAGATATGTTTGTCTATGACTACGCAGCATGGGATGACAGCTATGCATTTATTAATAACAAGGATGATAAATACATTGAGTCAAATTTATCAGATGAAGGTTTTCTGCGGAACCGCTGGAGCGACGCCATATATGTGAATACCGCCGGGACTATTGTCTGCGCCAGGGGCTATGATCTGGAGCAGAAGAAACCCCGGCCGGTTTCCAAAAGTTTTCTCCGCGCCATGGCAAAGGGCAGCCCGCTGATCACACACACAAAACTTGAAAGCGTGAAGCAGGGCATGCTGGTACTCGATGACGCTATTCTGCTCCTGAGCTCGCGGCCCATTCTAAACACCCAGTATAAAGGACCTATCGGCGGAACGCTCATTTTGGCCCGGGAATTGACACCGGCAGAAATACTGCAGCTGAGCCTCAGGAGCGGGCTGACTATTGAGATCTACAAGCTGAATGACGCTCATGCCGCATCAACGATAGCAGCTGCCCGGCCGTTGTGCACATCCGCCAAAACCATAGCGGTCCGCGTTGAAAGCCCGATAAAGCTTTCAGGGTATCTTTTCATCAACGATGTCTACGGCAAGCCGGGCGCACTGCTGTGCATCAGCACCACCAGATATCTGAACCAGCAGCTGCGGCGGAGCGAGCTGTTTTTCTTTATCGCCTTTATTGTCGCCGGGCTGTTGAGCGGTGTTGTAATCCTTCTCTTTATGGAAAAAAGCGTGCTGTCGCGTTTATCAGACCTGGCCGGCTTTGTCAGCAGCGTACGGTCAACAGATAACCTGTCGGCCCGGATAGAGATGCTCGGTACTGATGAGTTGGCGCAGCTCGCGCAATCAGTTGATGGCATGCTGGCAATACTGGAAAATGATGTGGCGGAACAGAAGCTGGCCGAGGAAAACATACGGCGCCAGTTTGAAAAACTGGAAGCGCTGCACACGATCGATAAGGCGGTGGCAGGAACATTTGACCGACAGACCACCCTGAGCGTCGTACTCGAGCAGGTGTTGACCCAGCTTGAAGTTGATGCTGCCGATATCCTGTTGTATAATCAGGAGAGCCAGATACTTGAATTCGCCGCTGCCAGGGGGTTTCAAACCAGCGCACTGCAGCATACCCGTCTGCAGATCGGCGAAGGCCATGCCGGCCGCGCTGTCTATGAACAGACCGTGATTATATTCCCTGATTTGCAGGCAAATTCCGGCGCGTTCAGCAAAGCGCCTCTGTTTGTTCAGGAAGGATTTATTGGTTACGTGGGCGCGCCGCTGTTTGCCAAGGGGCAGGTCGTGGGGGTGCTGGAAATTTATCGCCGCTCATCGCTGACCATGGACCAGGAATGGCTTGAGTTTCTGCAGATACTGGCCGGGCAGGCCGCCATTGCCATCAACGACGCCGACTTATTTACCAATCTGCAGATATCAAATGCTGACCTCAAGGCGGCCTATGATGCCACCATTGAAGGCTGGTCGCGGGCGCTGGACCTGCGCGACAAGGAGACCGAGGGCCACACCCAGCGGGTCACCGATATGACGGTGCGGCTGGCGCTGGCCATGGGCATGGCCGAAGCTGATATCGTGCATGTGCGCCGGGGTGCGCTTCTCCATGATATCGGGAAAATGGGTATCCCGGACAACATTCTGCTGAAGCCGGGTAAATTGACCGACCAGGAATGGGTGATAATGAAAAAGCACCCGCGCTATGCTTACGAGATGCTCTCACCGATTACGTATCTGCAGAAGGCGCTGGCCATTCCCTACGCTCATCATGAAAAGTGGGATGGCTCGGGGTATCCCCGCGGGCTGAAGGAAGAGCAGATACCGCTCTCCGCTCGCATATTCGCCATCGTTGATGTGTGGGATGCCCTGATCTCTGACCGGCCGTATCGGGCCGGCTGGCCCGAGGAGAAAGCCATGGAACATATACGCTCCCTTGCGGGCACCCATTTTGAGCCGCGGCTGGTCGAGGTCTTTGCGCGCCTGTTTGGCGGTAAGGAACCGGGTTGATGGGGGATACGCATTGCCCCGAACCCTTTCCCGGGCCAAGAGTGCAGCAACAGCACCAGGTCCGGCTACAGCGCCTGCACCTTGCGCAGCCCTTCCGCACCATTCAAGGCCGAGTCAATCCGGTAGCCGAACTTTTTCAGATAGGTCTCGACATTTTTTACCAGCCGCGCAGCGTCATCGATGATAAGGATTTTCTGCATGGTCTACGTTATTGGATAATGCCTTGTTATTGTTTGCAGAGATAGATGAGCTGCCATTGGATTAAAGTCATGGTCATTGTGGAGTAAGGCTATATTTTCCATTATACAGAATGTGGCGATGATGAGATCAATGGTTTTTCTTAGGGTGATACCTTTTTTCCTCATTTCTCTGTAATGAGCGGCACTTTGCAAAGCGACTTTATATCCGCCCAATGTCCGAATGGGAAGAACGCTCAAAAATTTCTTAGCGAGGTTGAACTCCGTATCAGAACAGAACCCCTGCAATACTTCAGCAAAAATCAAGTCTCCCATTATAATCGGCTCGTGCTGAAGCAGTTTATCGAGCAGTTCTACCTGCCAATTATGTGAGCCGTTAAAATAATCAATCCACACAGAAGAATCTACCAGGATCATGAATCAAGCCTCATTTTTTCGAGATCACCCTCCCATTTGAGCTTGCCTTTCAATTTCCGTATATGCTCCTGTTTTTTAATCCTGATCAATAATTTCAATCCTTCCTCTACCACGGCTTTTTTGGTTTTCAACTGACTGAGCTTGGCTGCTTCAGACATCAGTTTATCATCGATTATAATATTGGTCCGCATGGTGCTCTCCTCATGTGTATAGTTTTTATTTATTATGCACACATATAGTGAAAGAAATCAAGCATCCAACAAAAAACCTATTGAAAAGGCTTGGGAATAAAAGTTGAAAAGGGGAAGCATGTTATTTTGCTGCAAGGCGGGAAAGCTGAATGATGAGATTTTTAGAGCGGCTATCTTTAATCTTCTTGAAGAGTTTTAAAAGGTTTTTCTCTTTGGAAGACAGATGCGGTGACTTTTCTTCAGTGATTAATGGGGAAGTATAAGAATCAAAGAAAAACGATAAAGGTACGGATAAAGCCTCCGCAACCAGCTGTATGTTTTCCACGTTCAGCTTGTTCGTTCCGTTTTCATACCTCTGTATCTGTTGGTAGGTAACATCAAGTATTTCTGCCAACTCCTCCTGTGACAACTTAAGCTCTCTTCTGCGCTTCTTGATCTTCTCGCCAATTTCTTTGCTCCTACATTAGCTATGTTTGTTTGTAATGGAATCTGTTTTGAGAATTTTTTAACTGATGGCAAGAAAAGAAAATTCACAAAAGAAATTGTTATGCCTGCATTAGAGAAGGATTATTGACAAATACTATGTATAAGTTGTAATATTTTTACGAAACAAAATAGATTTAAAAAAATAATCATTGGAAGACGATAGCTTGATTTCAGAGAGGATGAACTTAAATGTATTCAACTCTTGAAGAAGCGAAGGAAGAAATTTGGAGACGGTGGAATGACGCAGCTTTACGAGAAAAAGCAGCTGAATTTTTAGGTGAAGTGCCGGAAGCCTTATGCAACAAACCCTGTGCTGTTATGTACAGACAAATAACAACGCCAAATACTGAATTTCAAAAATTTCTGAATATGGCTAAAAAGATGCAGTTAAAGCCGGTCAGTTTGGAATATCTGGAAGATAAATTTGTTACAACAAACGCATTTAAACTTAGCTGGGGTAAAATGGCTTTTTATCGTGGAAAAAATAAAAACGGAGAAGCCATTTTTCATTATACGAAGGTAGTTGACCTTGTAGAGTCAGATGGCAAAAAATTAAATGAAATTAAAACACTATGGGGAGAAAACTTCGTTGACTTTCATCACAGGATCTCAATGACAAATTCTTTTAAGGTAGATATTTTTGATAATTCTAAGTGGCTTATAAAGAAAGGACATAAACCAGCTGATTATTATCCATTTTATTTGGCGCTGTTTATATGTCATGGAATTTTATTTGAGAACTTTTCAGTTGATGAAAAAGAAAAACACTTTAGTAATGAAATTATTTTACCTGCAATGAAGAAAGTTAAAGAGCATTTCGGGGTTAAGCCTTTGATTGTGCCATTAGTGCCTGAGCATGAAACATCTGATAGATACTGGTGGTGTTATCCTGACTATATAGAAAAAGAAATACCGAAAGAATGGGTGTAACAAAACATTTGTACTGTATGCTTTGCGCTGGACTATTATAGAAATTTTAGCATGGCTCTCATACATAGCTTGTTGAATCCAAAACTTGAAGTGGAAAAGTGCGGGGGGGTAGCTATAAAGGCATCTTTGCAAAAGCGCTCGTCAACGAAGGCGAACGGGTGGCAATATTTGCCGGGCATGTAATGAAGGTTGAAGATGAGCCGGAATTCTCAGAAGGCAAGAAAGACTTTGCTGTTCAGATTGATGAGCATTTTGTAATTGGGACAAAACATGAGGGTGAAATTGAAGATACGGATATTTTCAATCATAGTTGCAACCCTAATGCAGGGTTCAAAGGGCAGATATTCCTTGTGGCAATGAGAGATATTCCGGCCGGTGAAGAAGTAACTTTTGATTATGCGATGGTGCTTCACGAGGCGGCAGGAATGCCGCAGGGTTATGAGTTTGCGTGTCTTTGTGGCAGTTCA
>JAPLIX010000158.1 GCA_026388865.1 Pseudomonadota bacterium
AAAACGCGGGCGTTGGCTGCACGCCGGGAATTGACTTCGGCAAGAATGCTGAAGGGTATCTGCGCTTTACCTACGCGAACTCAAAAGAGAATATTGAAGAGGCTTTAAAAAGAATGCGGGATTATCTTTTATAATTTGCCGGATATTTTTAGCGGCAGGGGTTCAAGTGTGCCGTAGTAGTTTTTCCTAAGGCCGGTCAAAAATATCCGGATGCAAGGCGCGCGAAATCCTGAGGAATGAGGCGTACTTTTAAGTACGTCGCAATGACGAAGGATGAGCGCAACAAAGCAGACGGGTGTATTTCAACAGCCTGTTGTTATGCCGTCAGCCTATCCCAGAATGCCCGTGGAGAAATAATTTTTAGATTTCCAACCTTTTCAAGCTCAAGAAGTTCTTTATCCCCGGTGATAAAAAGCTCTGCTTCTGCGCTGAGTGCGGCAGCTAAAATGATTATATCATCTTTATCTTTAATCTGAATGCCGGGGGAATCTATCGGCGCCGCGAGAATGGTATCCTGCTGAAGCATGGCAATGAAACCGGATATAAGCTGGGAAGGCACGCTAAATTTTTTCTGCAGGACCCGCTTTAATTCCTTGAGCAGCGCATTGGAGATAATGAGGTCATGGCGGGCGAGAACTTCTCGCAGGACATCAGCACACAGGCCCCGTGTTGCCACGGCGCTGGCCAGGACATTGGTATCGAGAAATATTCTCACGAGACTCTTGAGAATACATCTTCATCAGCTAAAAAACCGCGGGCTTCCGCAAACGGCATAATCCGTTTCCGCAGGGACTCAAACTGGCTGATCCGCAGCTGGCGGCGCAGCGCCTCCCGGGCAATTTCACTCCGGTTTTTACCTGACTGCCTGCTGATTGCAGTCAGCAGTTTCTCGAGATCTTTGTCTAAGCGTATGGTAATGGTTGCAGTTTTCATGTTTTACATTGTAAGACACGAATCAATTGTTGTCAATTGTTTTAATTCTTCCCTCTATACTGTTTAACCTTATAATGTGGAAATAAAAGATCAAGGTTAAGAATATCCACTATTGAGCTGCCGCCACCGGGATGGCAGGATGCGTCAACCGAATATTTGAGTGAATGGTCATATTTCAGAAGCCGTATCAAGAATCGGCCTGGGGGCATGATGGGTTCGGCAAACAAAAGGAGTTTATTGCAGTGCCTGAAACAAACTGAAAGAATTCCCCTCTGCCATAAAATGTAGTAGCCAGTACTTAATCCTGCACTCGCAGAATTTGGGTTTAACTTCATCTGACAGAGCAAAGACTTCTTCTGATAATATGGAATGGTGCGTAGGCTGCTTGATAGCAGCTATACGCAACTTTTTGCGAGTTACTTCCTACCACAATATGTGGGCATAAAACAAAAGGCAGAAACCAGTTTAATTTCTGCCTTTGCTGTCCAATATTATGTATGTCTATTTCCCCATCCCATAAATCAACCTCGGTGTTGCACTCACCGGCCCATGCATTGTGCTCTTCCCTGTAAGGTCAATATCCTCCAGTTTATACCAATATGTTTTTCTGTTCTGAACATCCTTATCCACAAACTCATACGCTGCGCCTTGAGTTGGAGAACCCTTGGCTGTGATTAATGAATCATTTGTTTTTATGTATTCTCCGTTCTCTGATGTTGCGCGGTAGATATTAAATCCGGCGTTATCAATCTCAGACTCGGTGACCCATGTGAGAATGACTTGTCCTGCTTTAGCCACAGAAGTAAAAGATGAAAGGGTAATTAATGTCTGAACCTGAAATTCTGCTGTCACAGACATAGAACCATCAATGCTCACAATGCAGTCGCCTGTGCCCGAGCACCCTTCCCCGCTCCAGCCGATAAAGACCGAACCGGTATTCGCGGCGGCATGCAGCGTCACCTGTGTAGCGGTATTATAATTCTCAGAGCAATCGCTGCCGCAGTCGATCTTTCCGTCCGTACTTGTCACAATGCCCGTGCCATTGCCTGATTTTGAAATAACCAAATTACCCAATCCCCCACACTGTCCCCCGCGCACCGCGCGAACATAGAGGTTGTAGTTGTAGCCCTTATAGAAGTCGTACATGTAGCCGTAGTCGAAGAGCACGTGCCACGCGTAGTTAGTATCGTTCACGTAGGTAGTAGACGACCAGTAATAGGACACCACCGTGTCCGGGAAAATGTTGGTATCAATTGCCGGAGTATATCGGCTGTA
>JAPLIX010000188.1 GCA_026388865.1 Pseudomonadota bacterium
AATGCCCTTGCCGATGGTATTGGCTACGTGGAGACCAAAAAAAAGTAATGCTACAAAATTAAAAGATGCTGCCCAGAATACAGCCCAGCGGGGAGTAAGCACCCGGGTTGAAACAATGGTAGCTATGGAATTGGCTGCGTCATGGAAGCCATTGAGAAAGTCAAAAAAAAGCGCCAGAAGTATCAAAAGGAGGACCGTTATGTCCATGCTCTCAGCCCTGTTTCACGATTATAGATTCTACGATATTTGCAACGTCTTCACATTTATCGAGAACAACTTCCGCAACTTCATAAATCTCTTTCCATTTGATGATGGAAACAGGATCAGTTGAATTTTCAAAAAGATTTCCTATGGCGTTTTCCCGAATCTGATCGCCGACATTCTCAAGGCGATTTATCTCAATGCAGTAATCAAGGATCGGCCGGGGACGATCAATTTCCTTGAGCCCGTTTATTGCTTTGGCCAGTGCCCGGGCTGATTGCTCAATGATATCAGCAAATTGCATTAAATGAGGGTCTGGTGCAGTAAGGCGGTAAAGGCGCATGCGGGTTGTGATTGAATGTATGAGGTCAACGACATCGTCAAGTTCCGAGGTGAGGGCATGAATATCTTCGCGGTCAAAAGGCGTGATGAAGGTGCGGTTCAGCGTATCGATAATCTCATGGGTGAAGATATCTCCCTCGTGCTCGATGTCGCGCATTTTCTGAATGTTTGCGTCGTCGAATTTTCCGGACTGGCACAGCTCAATAAAAAAGCGCGCTGCCTCTACCGCCAGGGACGCCTGCTTATCAAATAATTTAAAAAAGTCTTTGCCTTTTGGCATTAAGCTGAAACCCATGGTGTTCCTCCATTACTGGCAATAAAAATAGAATGTTGCATTCGTGAGTTTATCTACTATGATATGGAAAAATTAGCAATCAAAAAGCAGTGCCTGGGCAGGCGCGGCAGCAGGCCGCGGCTATTGAAACGCAGTACAAGGCATGAAGCACGCAAAAAAGATGCAGGGCTGTCAGGGAATGCTTTATTGCACTTCACCGCCGGAAGTCTTGTTTTTTTCCAGCTTCACCTTCGCTATTCTCTGGCCAACCATTTCCACCACTTTCAGTTTTTTATCATTCAGCTCGATACAGTCTCCAGCCTTTGGTATACACTGAAGGTGGGTCAGAATAAAACCACCGAGCGTCTCATAGTCGGGAGATTCCGGGATTTCAATGCCATAGTCCTCCTGCAGGTCGCTGGTGCTGATTGAGGCGTCTATGATGAGAGACCCGTCCGCAAGCTCAATAACCGGGCTCTCGGTGTCATACTCATCGCGTATCTCACCGACAATCTCCTCGAGCAGGTCTTCAAGGGTTACGAGCCCTGAAACAGCGCCGTACTCATCTATTACCACTGCCATATGTACACGCTTTTTCTGCATCTCGCGCAGAAGAATGCTGACCTTCATGGTTTCGGGTATATACAGGGGCGGCTTCACGATCTTGTGCAACTCAACGTTACCGGTCATGGAATAAAGGCTGTAAAAATCCTTCGCGTAGAGAACCCCCCGGATGTCGTTAAGGTCTTTTCCCGTTACCGGATAGCGGGAGAATTTCTCTTTTGCTATTATAGTCTTTACTTCATCCACCGGCATGCTAATGCCAATGGTAACCATCTGCGGGGATGGCACCATAACTTCCCGGACAAACGTATCGGTAAACTCAAACACGCTGTGGATCAACTCCTTTTCATCGTGCGCTCCCCGCCTTCTTCAAGCAGGAGCCGCACCTCCTCCTCTGAAATGTACCCCCTCTCATGAAATGATTTTTTACCGAAGGGTTTCAGCAAAAAATTGGTAGTGAACGTCAGGATACGCACAAATATAGAGGAGAGCCGTGAGAACCGGTCAATTAAAGGGGCGGTAAGCAGCGCTATTGCTTCGGGGTTTGAAAGGGCTACGGATTTTGGTACCAGCTCGCCGAATATCAAGGATACATAGGCAATGATTAAAACAACTATGCCGATGGCTATGGGCCCGCTGGCGGAGGATATGAAGGATATGGGGATGCTCTTAAAAAAAGGCTTTATGGTTTCCACTGCAGCGGCACCGCCTATCGCCGATGCCAGAGCTCCGGCAACAGTGACGCCAATCTGGATGGTGGCAAGAAAACGGTCAGGGTCCTCCCGCAGCCGGTTCAAAACATGTGCATTGAGCTTACCCTCCTCTATGAGCTGTTTTATGCGCGATCGCCTCTACCGCAATTTCAGAGGCGGCAAAGAAACCATTTATAATAATAAAAATCAGGATGAAGATTATTTCAAGCAGCATTAATTTTTATAGAATTATATCAGTAGTTATTTTCGTAAGTATTGAACATAATGGAGTATAAAATAAGAGTGCACAGGCGTCAATGAAAAAGCTGATACGTTCAAGCAGATGAAATTTGAATACAGGGGCTGACTTCGAGTTACGAGTGCGTAATCCCTTAGTTGTTATTTTCGTGTTTTTTTGGAAAGAAAAATTCGAAATACGAATATCGAAGCTTTAAACAAATTAAAAATAAAAATGTTCCAAACTTCAAAACAGCATTTTTCACCCGAGTTGTTTTAATTTTTCCACTTTGGTCATTTGAATTTGTTTCGAATTTCTGATTTCGCTATTCGGATTTGGTTCCGGCTTGTCCGGGTTAGGTTACGGTGGTATTTATATTGTTATGTGCTGAGCTACATTGAGCGCGGCTGCAATCTCCTGCTGCACCTGCCGGTTTTTTTCCATGGCTGCAGCTGAGTGCAGAGTTTTTTCCGCTTCAGCACCGCCTATGCTTTTCAGCGCCCATGCAGCATACCCGCGCACCTCATCTTCTCCGTTTTTAAGGACGGTTGCCAGCGCTTCAATGGCCCGCGGGTCCTTGAAGTTGCCAAGCGCTATGCACGCATTTCTTTTCAGATAGCGCTTGTCCATAAGGAAAAAACCCATAAGCGTCATGGCAAAGCCGTTCTCCCATTCCTCATCACTCATATCGAGCATCTTGAGCAGCGGTGGATAGAGAAGGCTTGAAGGTGCTTCAAAACCATTAACCTCAGCGAGGTTATGATTTTTGGGACACACATCTCTGCAGATCGTGCAGCCTTCGCCAAGCAGGCTCCCGGTCTTATCTCTAATGGAATACGGGATAAACTTCTTGTTGTGCCCGAGATGGAAATCCATGCAGCGGTTTACATCACACCGGAACGGGGCGAAGAGCGCTCCTGTCGGGCATGCCTTGAGGCACTGCTCGCAGCTTCCGCACTCGCCAGTTATCGGCTCGTCCGGTTCAAGCTCCGCGTCGGTTATAAAAGCTGAGAGCGATATCCATGCGCCGTAATCAGGATGCTGGATGATACTGTTTTTCCCGTAAAAGCCGACTCCGCACTGTGACGCCAGAAGCTTTATCGGAAATTGAAGCCCAAAAACCGGGACGCACTGAAGGCCCCGGTCAGTGAAAAAAGAGCAGATAGTATTATTTCTCTCAGCGCCATTCTGCAGAAAGAGGATGTTAACGTGCGATGGTTCAGCTTTGCCGAGAAGGTCTTTCCGGCATTCCTCAAAGCTTGCAGTATTTCCAAAATAGGCAGGCATGCCGATTACTACTACCGAGCGCGCCTCATCCATAAAATCACGGGGCTGAAGGATGGAATCACTGCCTTCAGCAAGGGGCGTCGCACCGGAGAATTGC
>JAPLIX010000347.1 GCA_026388865.1 Pseudomonadota bacterium
CGCACGGCAGCTGAAGCGCAAAAATATTTTGCCCATGTGCAGGATCTCTACTGCAGGATGGACGCGCTGGTCGGAGCGCTCATGAAGCGGTACGGAGACACGGCACATATCATTATCATGAGTGATCACGGATTTGCAAATTTCAGGTGCCAGTTCAACGTGAACACCTGGCTGCGGGATAACGGGTATCTGGGTCCGCCTGAGTGCACGTCACTGTTTTCTGACGTTGACTGGTCAAAAACCAGGGCCTACGGCCTTGGCATCAACAGCCTCTATCTTAACCAGAGAGGACGAGAGCAGTACGGGATTGTGGATCCTGCAGCAGAGCGGGAAACCCTTCTGGAAGAGCTTGTGCAGAAGCTTGAGGCAGTGCGGGACCACGACGGCCGGACCGTTATCTGCAAGGCGCGCAGATCAGACCGTACCTATGCGGGGCCACTCAGCAAGTATGCGCCGGATGTAATTATCGGCTACAGCCGCGATTTTCGCTGCTCATGGAAATCATGCCTGGGAGATATTACCCGGGATGTACTGTCTGATAATGATTCAGCCTGGGCAGCGGACCACTGCATGGATTCCTCTGAACTGCCGGGCATACTGTTCAGCAACCGGGCCATCACCAGCCCTGCGCCGGCACTTACTGACCTTGCGCCGTCAATATTGACGGCATTCGGCGTAAAGGTGACGGCGACCATGACCGGACGAAATATATTTAAAGTATAATTGCCAGGGAGCGAGCCATGACCAAAGTAAAAATTGACAACAAACTGTACGAGCGGGCAAAAAAGGCTGCAGAAGCTGCGGGGTACAGCAGTTTTGAAGAGTTTGTATCCTCTGTTATTGAAAAAGAGCTGGCCCTGCTTGAGGCGTCACCTGATGATGATAAGGCAGTATCAGAACAGCTGCGCGGTTTGGGTTATATTGAGTAATGAGCGGATTGATTTATTTTCTTTTCATAGTGAACTCGGCAGCAAATACTGTCTGCGGCCTGGTATTTGCCCCGATTGCCATGTTTCCGGGCTGGCTTTCAATCACGATTATTTCGGCAGTTCTCGGGATCCCGTTATTTATTATATTTAAATACACTTCAAACCAGCGCGCTTTAACCCGCACCATTGATGATATCAAAGCCAGTCTGCTGGCGGTGCGCCTCTATCGGGACAATATAGCGGTTACCATGAAGTCCGAGGCACGGCTGATGCTGTGCTCCGTTAAACTGTTCGTATTTTCACTCATACCGGTGCTGATTATGAGCATACCCTTGAGCCTCATTCTTGCCCAGATGGGCCTGTGGTATCAGGCCCGTCCCCTGCAGTTGGGAGATGCGCCGGCGGTGGTGAAACTGCAGCTGAACACTGCTTCCCCAAAATGGCCGGACGTAACCCTTGATGCCCGTCCCGGCGCGCGGATAGTCGCCGGTCCCATACGCATTGTAAGCAGGAAAGAGATCTGCTGGACGATTCAGCCGGTACAGGAGGGAAACCATCTCCTTACCTTTCATGTTGGCGATCAGCAGATTGTAAAGCAGCTGGCAATAGGCACAGGTTTCATGCGCGTCAGCGCCAAACGCCCGGGCACAGACGCGGCAGATGTTATTATGCATCCCCTTGAGCAGCCGCTGAGCGCTGCGGGGCCGGTTGCTTCAATCAGCATTGCCTATCCGGCGCGGCATTCATTTATCTGTGGAACAGACTGGTGGCTGGTATGGTTCTGTATCATATCAATGATCTCCGCGCTGCTTACCAGCCCTTTCATAAAAAACAGGTTCTCTGCCTGAAGGCGGCAGCAATTCTGCAGTTTAACGCCCCCTGGCCGACTCGCGGGAGCTGCAGGAACACGAACAACCAGTAATAGGCTGTTGAAAAACAACCGTCTGCTTCGTTGCGCTCATCCTTCGTCATTGCGACGTACAGGAGAGTACGCCTCATTCCTCTTGATTTCGCGCGCCTTGCATCCGGATGTTTTTGAACAGCCTGGGAGAAAACTACCTTTTCAACAACCTGCTAAAGGATAACCTGCCATGAATCTATCGTTTGTTACGATTGTATCAGGCCTTCCCCGCTCCGGCACATCAATGATGATGCAGATGATTGAAGCGGGCGGAATCCCCGTGCTCACCGATCACCAGCGCACCCGGGACGAGGATAACCCGAAGGGATATTACGAATTTGAGCCGGTCAAAAAAACCCGGGACGATCCCTCATGGGTGCCGACAGCTCGGGGCAAGGTGGTAAAAGTGATTTACAGCCTGTTATATGACCTGCCGCTGGAATATGAATACCGGGTCATTTTCATGGAGCGTAACATCTACGAGGTTCTTGCGTCACAAAAAAGAATGCTGCAGAGATCAGGGAAAACAGGCGCAAACCTGAGTGATGACAAGCTGGCCGAGCTTTTTAAAGGCCAGCTCAATAAATTCAACCACTGGATTCATAATCACCGGAGCTTTGCAATGCTTCCGGTAAACTACTCTGATATTGTGACTGCGCCGCAGCTCCTGGCGGAAAAAATTAACACCTTTCTTGGCGGTGGTTTAGATATTCAAGCAATGGTGCGGGCCGTTGACCCCGCTCTCTATCGCAATAAATTGTAACCGTATGGTCAAGCAGCGGGAGCATGCGACAAACCAGTAATGGTCTGACAATACCGGAAATGACCGGGAGTTTTATAGCGGAACAGAAAACAGAGAGGTCTCGCGTAATGTACTGGAATAAGGATATTGAAACGCTCGACAGAGACGGGCTTGAAAAGATGCAGCTTGCGCTGCTGCGAAAAACCGTGGAGCAGGCAGGACACTCACCATACTATCAATTACTCTTCCAACAGGAGGGGATAGCACCCGATACAATAAAAGGCCTGGATGATATCCGGCGCATCCCTTTCATCACCAAGGATACCCTCAGGGAGCACTACCCCTACGGGTTTCTTGCCGTCCCCCGGGGACAGATAGTCAGGATGCACTCCTCGTCGGGAACAACCGGGCGGGCGACCGTCATTTTCCACACTGCCCGTGATATTGATGAATGGGCGGGACTCGTTGCCCGCTGCATGTACATGACCGGGGTGCGGCCGGACGATGTATTCCAGAATATGATGGGCTACGGCCTGTTTACCGGGGGGCTGGGCTTTCACTACGGAGCGGAAAAGCTTGGCGCCATGGTGATTCCTGCCGGCGCCGGCAACAGCAAGCGCCAGATCATGCTCATGCAGGAGTTTGATGCCACGGTTATTCACATCATCCCCAGCTATGGCCTGCATCTCGTTGAGACTTTCCGCACTATGGGCATAGATCCCCACAAAGACCTGAAGCTGCGGATTGCCTTCATCGGCGCTGAACCCCACACCGAAGAAACGCGGCAGCGCATAGAACAGGCATATGGCGTCAAGGCATACAACTCCTACGGCCTTTCCGAGATGAATGGCCCCGGGGTTGCTTTTGAGTGCCCGTGCCAGAACGGCCTGCATACCTGGGAAGACAGCTACATCCTGGAGGTGATTGATCCGGCCACGCTTGAGCCGGTGCCGGATGGTGTTGAAGGCGAGCTCGTGTTCACCAGCCTGCGGCGTGAAGGCATGCCGCTGCTTCGCTACCGCACCCGTGATCTGGCTTTTGTCTATCCGGAGCCCTGTCCCTGCGGCAGAACCCATCGCCGCATAAGCCGCATCAAAGGAAGAACCGATGACATGCTCATCGTCAAGGGCGTGAACATGTTCCCCATTCAGATTGAGAAGGCGCTCATGGCCATCCCGGAAGTCGGGTCCAATTTCCAGATTATTCTTGACACCATTGACGACAATGATTTTATGACCGTTAAAGCGGAGATACGGGCAGAGATGTTTACCGGGGATTTAAAGCATCTTGAGAGCGTGCGTAAGCGGATTATTGACGATCTCAGGTCAGAGCTTCTGGTGACGCCCCGCGTGGAACTGGTGGAGCCGGATACATTGCCCAAGAGCGAAGGTAAAGCAGTCCGGGTTTTTGACAACCGGAAACAGTGGGGATAGCTTAATTGTAGAAGTCAGAATGCAGAATGCGGAATGAGCAATACAGCTGATAGGGCGGTTTTTTATTCCGCAATCCGCATTCCGAACTCTGCATTGCAAAGGAGGTTTGCCATGGCTCAGCAGGTATGTATTTTTGCAGAGAACAAACCGGGACGACTCGAGCGACTCACAAAAATTCTTAAGGACGCACATATTAATATGCGAGCAATAACCATTGCCACTTCGCAGGGCTTTGGCATTATTAAGCTGATCGTCAACGATCCGGTAAAAACCGCTGAAACGTTGCGGGCAAAAGGGCTCACTGCTTATCTGCGGGAGGTCATTGCCGTCCTCATGGATGATCAGCCCGGCGGCCTGCAGAAGATCGCAGAAGTATTTGCCAGGAAGGAAATCAATATCGAAGATGCCTACGGGTTTGTCATTAAAGATAAAAATCAGGCGGTAATGATTTTTGATGTGGAGGAAATGCCTGAAGCAGTAACATTGCTTTCCAAAGCCGGATTTATATTATTGAACGATGAGGAACTGTATAATCTGTAACCCGCTATCTCCCTTGAAACAAAAGGCAGGAGAGTGTGACAGCAAGCTGAATGAAGAGGGAGAATACGGGGTTGGTTAAGGGGGACAACAGCGCCCTTTAATTCCCCGGAAATCTGTTCACCGGAAGAATTATTGGCGGCCGAAATATGAAAGATAAGATTGTGGAGGAAGTGCGCAAACATCGTCTCGCACATACACGCAAATTTAAAGGTGACCTTTCAGCCATCTGTGATGATCTGCTCCGTATTCAACTTGAATCCGGTCATAAGATCGTCCGGCACGCCCCCAAAAAGCTCATAACAACAACTCGTTCATACGCGCGGGCAAATAAAATCAG
>JAPLIX010000361.1:0-512 GCA_026388865.1 Pseudomonadota bacterium
TTATTATTTTCTCTGTCCACCCTCCGCAGTCCATCATCCTCTCGTCTTCCAAAGCACGCTTTATGCGGAAGGCAGGCAGTGATAGGTGGAATGGGTGCTACGGAGGACGGGTGTTCCCTGTGGTTATATTTTGACAATACTTTTCAGTTGTCAGGGAGAAACCGTATGCGAATTAATATGTTCTGCTGCCTATTGACGATCGCTGTCATATCTTCCTGCGCGCGGGTTTCTGAATATACCATTGACATCCGGTATGTGCCGCAAAAACATGTTCCGCAAGCCGGAAGCCAGCTGCAGAAATATTCTATAACCGTAACTATGTTCACTGATGCCCGCACCACTGATAATAAAGCAGTCATCGGAGAAAGAGTTGCGGGCAACGGCAGGGATATTGTAGCCCGGTGCGCTCACGAAGAGCCGTCCGCGGCTGTTGCGGGGACGTTACGGGATTTTTTCATCAGGGCCGGTTACCCGGTCACGGGTGAAATACCTGCGTGGGACTTGCAGGAAAA
>JAPLIX010000361.1:529-2191 GCA_026388865.1 Pseudomonadota bacterium
TGCAGGAAAACAGTATCAGTAAATCCTGGGGAGCACTGGTTATCGGCGGCCGTGTTGAGGAACTTGAAGTCACTTGCAATGCTGATCAGCCCTCCACTAACTACGCGGCAAAAGTAAAACTGCGGCTGGTATTTGCCGACAGCCAGCGAGGAAAGATTTTACATACGACAACTCTTGAAAGCACCTCTGCGCTCAAGAATTTCCGCTGCACCCGGGAAGGCATGCAGGAGCAGATAAACAGCGCCCTGTCCCTGGCGCTTGAAAAAATCCTTGACAACGCTGAGCTTGACAACGCGCTGCGTGAGGTGGGCAGCGTGCGTGATGAAAGTCTGCCGGAATAGATGTAAAATGCGCTGCAGCGGGAGAGAAAATCATTACGGGCTCGCGCCGCCCCTGCGGGTCTGCCCTGCAACACCTCACCGTGCAATTGCGGTAACTGCCTGCAGGTATGTTTCGCGCGGTTTTTTCAGCTGGTATTGGTAGGCCCCGGCATGGGGATCGTGGCACTGCGAACAGAGCTTCTCCTTAAACGTCTGATGCACGTTCAGCGGCCGGGAGGCACTTCCCTGCAGGATACCCCTGACATAGAGATGGCAGTTGGAACAGGCTCCCGGGGCCATAGTGCCTATATTTGTGCGGTGCTTCATGTTGTGGCAGAATCCGCAGTCATTGCCCTCCGGCACCGCACTGGTCCTCAGGTATGACGCGAATTCCCGGTGCTCTTTATTGCTTCTCTCCTTGTCAATCTTGGGCACATCCCTGCTCTGCGTATCATTAAACAGCGGGTGGCATGAATAGCACTGTGTTTCTTCGTTCACCCTGAGGAGTTTGCCATAGCCTGAGGCGTGCGATTCATGACATGCATAGCAGTTACCGACAACCGGCTTATGGTGCAGGTATGGCTTTTCGAGAAGCTCCGGCTTGTGACAGCCCTGCTTGAAACATAAATAAACCGCATCGGGTTTCTCCCGGTGCTGCAATGTCACTTCGTGACAGGCTTTACACTTGTTTTCTGCAAACGGCTTATGTGATACCAGCACCTCCGGCGGAGTCTTGAATGTTTCCTGCAGCACCTGCTGCGCCTGGCGTCTCCGGTCCTTGACACGCTTCTCATCATGGCAGGACACGCAGAGGTCATACCCGCCATTCAGCCGGAGAAAATATTTCTCACCTGCCCCGCTCTGTACCGCGGCCGTCTGCATCACACCCTTTTCATGCGGGTTGTGACAGGTCCCGCAAAAAACGCGATCATTTAAAAGGGGCAGCTCAACATGCAGCGCTCGCTCCCGGCTTTCCAGTACCCTGCACATGTCTGCGGATACCTGCAGCTGCCCTTTATCAGTCCCGTGGCTTGCAAAGTGCACCGGATGGCAGCCGCCACACACCGATGCGATCGGCTCTTTAAGCATAACGGAGCCGGCGCCTTTTTGCCGGGTCGGATCAGGCACGGTGGTGTGACAGACAAGACAGTTTTGCGGAATAATATTCCCTCGGGCGTCGAGCAGTTTATGGGGATTTGTTTTCTGGAATTGTTTCTTCTGGTGACAGGTAAAACAGAAGTCCGTCTTTTTCTTATACGGCGCCCCGCGCAGAAAGTTCGGGTTCACCCATTTCGCGGCAAAATTATCCTGCATCTGCGGCAGCGAATCGTGGCACGTCAGG
>JAPLIX010000361.1:2290-12378 GCA_026388865.1 Pseudomonadota bacterium
CAAGTGTGACAAATGCCCGGGTGTGGCAGCGGTTGCACAGCTGTATGGGGTCACCGTCAAACTTCAGGCGGGCATTTCCCTTCCGGGGATTCTTATCAAGATGGCATTCCTCGCAGTACTTTCCGGTCCAGTGGGGGTTTATTGCCGCAGGTTTACTTGTTTCAGCAGCACCGAGCCTGATGCACGGCAGCACCGTAATGATTGAAAGCACTATGTAGGGAAGTAATCGATATAATCGCATGAGCGGCATTACCCTAACCCGGACAAACCGGAATCAAATCCGAATATCGAAATCAGAAATTCTAAACAAATTCAAATGACCAAAATGGGAAATTTAAAACGACTCTGATGAAAAATGCTGTTTTAAAGTTTGGAACATTTTTATTTTTAATTTGTTTTGTGCTTCGATATTCGTATTTCGAATTTTTCTTGCCAAATAAACACGAAAATAACAACTAAGGGACTATTGGTCAATATCCTGGAACTGCAAAGACGGTGTCGTTGCCTTTTCTCTGCTGGGCTGGCTGTGAAAATAGAGTAATTTCGATGGCCCGTCTTCGCCATGGCATCGTACACAAAACTGCAAAACAATCTTCTCCCGCAGAAAACTGTCCGTTGCGTTGCCCTCAACCTTTTTCCCCGGTCCTTTGGTCCGCTCGTTCTTCCATGCGTGGGGATTATGACAGGTTGAGCAGACGATAAAGCCACCCTTCCCCACCTTTCCCGCATCAGTATAAACGGGATATTGTTCATTAAACAGGTCGTAATTAATAATCGTTTCTCCGGGCTGGTGTGAGCCGGCATGACCCGTAATGGCTCCCGGATGAAAAGCGCATTGGGGATTTTTCTCCGCGGCTATTTTTCCCGGGGCGTGGCATCCGGTGCACAGTTTAGTCATGATGCTGTCGCGGTATCCGGGTTGCCCCTTCCATATATCCAGGCTGCCAGGCCCCAATGGAGTTGCCCACAGGTACTGCTGCTGCGGCGCGTTATGTGCCGCATGGCAGGGGCTGCATATCCCGCCGCCCTGCAGCGTGACACCGAGCACATTTTTATAGCGCGCATCGGTGATCCGCAGATCGTGGTCTGTGCCCTGAATCATTCCCTGCGCTGCATGACACGCAATGCATACTTCAGAAGGCTGTGACTGCGAGAGGCGCAGGAATTTTCCATGTTTTATCTCTCTTCTCTCTGTGCTCGAATAGAGCGGTGCAGGATTATGGACATCGTGACAGGTAAAGCAGCGGATAATGCCATTGTTTGCCCGGTTGCCTTTTTCATCAGACAGGGGCAGAAGTTTTGATGTTGCCTGGGGCGTCACCCGGACGCCGATCGGGTGAGAGAAATTTCCGGGGATCTTTTTTTCAGCGCTTGCTTCCTGCGCTCGGCTGCTTTTGCAGAAGACATCCACGGTTTTGATGGACTCTTTCAGGGGCTGCGCCCACATATAGCGCGCGGCACCCTGGTGCACCAGGTGGCAGGGAGAGCACGTGCCGAGTTCCGCGGCGCGTTTTCCCTGGATGTTCTTGTCATTGGGCGCGGAAACCTTCAAATCATGGCTCGAGCCGGCGATGTTCTGTTTTCCCTGGTGACACTCTCCGCACATGGCATCGCGGGAATTGCGGTCTGCAAGAAGTACCTTTTTTTCAATTGCCTGATGCGGCTTGTGACAGGTGCGGCACACCAGGACCCCTCCTTTACCAAGCACCACATCCTCTCCGCACGACCATTTTCCGGGTATCTGGACAGCTTTATCCGGGGTGATATCGAGCGGGTGAGAGAAGCGGTTAACGCCGGGGTTTTTAATGGTATCGGGATTCCTGGTATGACAGACCTCACAGAGCACCGACATGGTAAGAGGATCCTCAACAGAGAGCACCAGCCGTTTGTTATTAACGCCGCCGTGCGGGGTATGACAGGTCTCACATATTATCTGGTCCGGCATTGATTTACCCATCCTGCCGCCAGCCTTGATTATCAGTTCAGGAACTTTCCTGGCAGAAACATCAATCGGATGGTTGCCCTGGTCCGGCCCGCCGGTCTTTTCAACATGGCACTCCTTGCAGAACGAGGAATCCTTGTTGACGCTTCTCAAAAAAAAGGTGAACTGCATGCCCTGCTCAAAACTTACCGCGTGCGGGGTGTGACAGGTGGAACACTGCATTTTTCCCTGATCATCCAGCGGGAAGTTTTTGGGGATTCTCACATGCTGCGACGGCACAATACCCACCCGGTGTCCGGGATCATTGCAGATTTTATCCCGTGAGTCCCGCACCGAGCCATCGTGGCAGGAAAGGCACATCTCCCTGCTGCCCACAACTTCTTTTTCATCAAGCGGGGCCAGAGGCGTGCCCCGGTGTTCGACATAAAACGTGTAGATCCAGCGGTAATGGCAGATGGCGCATTTTTTCGCCGAATCAGTCTGGCGGGGAGCCCGCAGCTGTGCATACGCTCCGGTACCGGAGAGGCACAGAAACAACGTGATTAAAATCAAAATACGCTTCTTCAAATACATAAAATTAATTCAACCCAAACCATAACCCGGACAAGCCGGAACCAAATCCGAATAGCGAAATAAGAAATTCGAAACAAATTCAAATGACCAAAGGGGAAAATTTAAAACGACTCTGGTGAAAAATGCTGTTTTGAAGTTTGGAACATTTTTATTTTTAATTTGTTTAGTGTTTCGATATTCGTATTTCGAATTTTTCTTGCCAAAAAAATACGAAAATAACAACTAAGGGACTAATACTAGTTCCGAATGGCTTCAGGACTGATAGCTGAACGCTGACAGCTTTTTGCCTTTTCTTTTAAAGAGCTTGTGAAGATAATCATGGTTATGGTATATAGTAAAAAAAAGCAGAGCTTATTTTCATATAAGGGAACCTCTAATAATTCACACTCTGTCACTCCCGCGCAGGCGGGAGTCCAAGAATTTCAACATATTATGGATTCCCGCTTTCGCGGGAATGACATTTTTAGAGGAACCCATAATCTTTTCAGAACAATACATGAGAACAGATAGCCCTGAAGCAAAGAGAATCAATTGCATATTTTTACTATGCAGTGCGGCATTGATGATCTTCTTCTCTGCGTTCGCAGATGAGGCACGTGCGGTTGAGGAGCCCTATGCCGTTATCTCAAAGAAAAACCTGTTTTCCCCTGACCGTAAAGAATGGCTTATGGAAAAAACTGACAATAAGGCCATGGAAGCAAAAAAGGCAGTGCCTAAAATTGACCTGAAACAGATAAAGCTTATGGGGACCGTTATCTTCGGCACTGAAAGGAAGGCGGTCATAAAAAATAGTCTGAAAAGAGGTTCCGGGAAAGATGCGGACATTTACATGACCGGTGATTATATTGAGGGCTATCTGTTGAAAGAGATTAATGAAAAAAAGGTCCTGCTCACGAATACCGACGCCAATGACTCGGTAGAGCTGTTTTTACATGAAGGCGCTGCTCAGCGCTCAAGTGAAAAGACCGATGTCACGATGCCAGCCCCTCCGGCTGAAGAAAAAAAAATCTTTCGGCAGAAAGCGGTGACGACGCGTGATTTAACGGACCGGATGAAACAATCACAGCAGCTTCTTAAACAGAAAGACAGTGAAAATGTGCGCCTGCAGGTTGAGCGGGACTTTAAGAAGCTGCAGGACCATCTGGGTGACATGTCGCCGCAGGAACAACAGGAAGCAATCCTATTGAAGAAGGAGATAGACCGGACGCAGAATGAAAAAAAATGAAGAAACAGAAGCGCCCGGTTAAGTCCGGAAGGAAGGATGGACCGCCGCACGCAGGGATACCAGGGCCGGCTGCTGCGTGGGTATTGCTGCTCTGCATGGGGCTGGGTTTTGTGTTATACGGGAACAGCCTGAGGAATGAATTTGTCTTTGATGACCTGCCGCTGATCGTAGATAATCCGCTGATAAAAGAGATAGGGAACGTGGGGCAGGTGCTGGGGTTGGAGAACGGGCAGCCGCTGTACCGGCCTGTTCGGTATGTAAGCTACATGGTGGACTACGCGCTCTGGGGGCTCAATCCTGCGGGGTACCACGTTGCAAACATAGTATATCACGGTCTGAGCGCGTTTATACTGTATCTGGTGCTGATGGAGCTGGTGGGGAGCCGTGCGGCAGCGGTGGCTGGGGCGGTGTTATTTCTGAGCCACCCGGTGTTAACGGACAGCGTGACGTATATATCAGGGCGGCGGGATATTCTGGTAGGGCTTTTTTACCTGCTGTCGTTTTACTGGTTTGTGCGATACCGGAAGGAGCCGCGGGGAGGGTATGCGGTGCTGACCGGTATTTTTTTTCTATTGGCACTGGGGTCAAAGGAGATGGGAATAACGCTGCCGGCGATGTTCCTGGTGTATGATTTCACGGTGCAGTACGGCCGGAGCAGGGGGACAGAGGCGGGTACGGCTGCGCGCGTTAAGGCGGCAGCCTGGGAGGCGGTAAAGAGGGGCTGGAAGATCTATGTGCCGATCGGGATGGTAGCGGGCTATTTTTTTTACAGCAAGATATTTGTGCATTATCCATCGCTGCGGAGCAGTTATTACGGGGGCAGCGCAGCGAGTAATTTTGCGACGGTGGTGCGCATAGTGTGTCATTACGTAAAGCTGGTTATATTTCCGGTGGTACTGCAGGCGGATTATTCACACAATGCATTTGCGCTGTCAGAGTCATTTATGGAATGGCGGGTGGCGGGAGCGGCGGTGGTGGTAGGCAGCGTGCTGTGGCTGGTGGTGAGGTCGCTAGCGCGGCGGGAGTGGGTATTTTTCGGGGGGATGTGGTTTTTTATAACGCTCGTGCCGGTGAGCCAAATATTTCCGCACCACGAGCTGATGGCGGAGCACTATTTGTACCTGCCCTTGGCGGGGGTGATGATAGCGGTGAGCTCGCTGTGGGGAGAGCTGTGGGAGAAGCGCCGGGGGCTGGCCGCAGGGGTTATTATAGTTGCAGTGGTGCTGTATTCAGCGCGGGTAATAGAGCGGAACGGGGACTGGCGGGACGGGATGACGCTGTGGAGCGGGGTGGTGAAGGCGGCGCCGGAGTGCGCGCGGGGGCATGATAATCTGGGGACGGAGTACTTCAAGCGCAAGGAGTACGGGGCATCGCTGCAGCACTACCAGGAGGCGGTGCGGCTGCGGCCCGAGCATGCCATCTTTCATAATAACCTGGGAATAACCTGGGAAGAGCCTACGGGGTCCTCGGCGATATCAATAATGCCCAGAAAGAGCTTGAGCAGGCGCTTAAACTGAACCCGGGTTTCCCGGAAGCCATGAACAATCTGGGTATTGTCTACTACCAGCGCAGGGACTACACGAGCGCCGGCTGGCTGTTTTTGTTGAGTGACAATAGCAAGCCGGACCCCCTGGTGCGCTTCAACCTGGCAAAAACATGCCTTCAAACAGGTGCTGTTGATAAAGCGCGGGAGTGGTTTGAAAAGGCGCTGCAGCTGCAGCCTGACTATTGCCAGGTCAACCAGGAATTAGGCATGATCTGTTTACAGCAGGGGAAGAATGAGGAAAGCCTCTCGTATCTGCGCAAGGCGCATGCCTGTACCGATTCGCAGCAGCAAAGAGATAAGATCGCAGAGGCGATACAATACGTGCAGAACAAAATCAAGAAGCAAGCGAAATAAGTTAAAAAAAATAAAAAAATATATTGCAGTAACTAAATTTATTTTGTACTGTTAAAAAATAATGTGATATGAAAAATTTGACAAGTGAAATATAAAACATCTGCTGTGCGTTACTATAAATCAATAGCTACCATATAACAGGGGGTTATTCGCTGCAGCTGGCAAAAAAAGGAAGGGGCAAACCATGAAAGACAGAAAATGGATAGTACTCGCGCTGTTAATGATGATGTTCTATGCCGGGTTTTTTTCTGGTTCACTGTATGCGGGGAGCGTTACCACCGTTTACCTGGAACCCTCGACTGCTTCATTTGCGCTTTATTCCGGCGATATAATACGCGCCCGGGTGCTGCTCCTTGATGCGGCCGGCACGCTCGCAACCACCCTGCCGGACGGCACCACCATAAGCGAGGGCACGATTGAACTCGCATCGAAGAACTTTCCCGCCGAGGTGGAGTTTGCTGATGCGGAGGCAACAACGCAGAATATTCCCTCGACATTATTTTCCAGCAGCCCCTATACCCTGAGCCGTGATTTCCCCGCGTATCAGGAATTCGCCTTCACCTATAACAGTGCGGCAATGAGTGAGACCGGCGATGATGAAATCACTGCCACGTTAAAGCAGGGGACCACCATACTAGCATCCAGTAAAATAACGGTAAAGATACTTGCTCCCCTGGCGAATGTCTATGTTGCCCGCACCGGCGGCATTAACACGCTGCCGAATGTTCTCGATGAGCTGCCGCCGCCGCAGAAGGATAAAAGCGCCGGGAAGCTTGCGGGGGATAGCGTGTTGATAGATGTATTTGCAGCATATGCGCATGTTACCAATGGTATCGTGGATAATTTAATTTTCACCGACAATATTCCTGCCGGTTTCGATACGGTAACCATAGGCACTTCAACAGTCACGCTTGTTAACGGCCATGCTGCTGCAAGTTCCGTCGAGAAAACGGTCCGGCCCTCGCTTACCGCCACAGATACTGCGGCAACGCAGCTTGCAGCCATGCAGAAAGTTTTTGTGCAGGGGGCCACCAAGACCTATATCGGCAGCACTATCGTGCCGTATACGGAAATTGGCACGCACAATGGTGATGCCGGAATAAAAGTAATTAACGATACCGATGCATCGACACCGGCACCAATAGCATCATGGATCAATCTGGATAATGCTCCGGCCAGTTTTAAGACTAATGCAACCCACTGGATTACCGATACCGCCAATTTCCGGCCGGACAAGATAGCCGGCGTAAATATTGTCGCTCTTCCGATAACCAGTATAACCGGTACCCTCCTCACCAGTAACGCGCCAACCAATACAGTCTCCGCTGTAGATGCATTCAATTATGTCGGTTATGATAAAATTCCTATAAAAGTTACGTTATTCAGGGTTAACGGCACGCCCGGTACAACTTCAGTATACGGAGCAATCATGGGCTATGATAAATATAATAACCCTGCTCCCTTTTATCCTGGACAACAGGTTGGCTTTGACCTTCTGACAACAAACGGGCCGCTCACATCAGGGATTGCTATAACAGATGCAAGCTATGGATCGGTAATCAGCGGCGTAATAACCACAACAGCTGCCTATCCCTATCAGTCATTTCTGCCCTTTAAAATTACCAGCTCGAGCCCGGTGGGCCTGTATATCAATCTGCACGGCACCAACCCCATGGACAAGAAGCTCATAGAGGGTGTGGGTACTGCACCTAAAGCAGTGAGCTTTGATGTTAAGAATTATGTTTCCACTGTGCAGGCTAATGGCAGCCTCTTTCCCGGGCTCATCAGCGTTGAGGCCGGCGGCAGGGATTCGGTCAAGATTACGGTAACGCCGACCGGTACTTCCAATGAGAGCTCCTTCCAGATGACTGCCGGCACGGACAGCGGCACGGCAGTGAAAGTGAACACCAGGGGAGCCGGTGACGCTGCAGATTCAGTTACCATTCCCTTTGATTCCCGTGCCAACAAAGCAGAGCAGGATGTTTCCTTTTACACTGCAATCCCGTATAATGGCAAAGTTTCCTCACTCGCATCTAAACAGCCCCAGCTGCGTTTAATCTTTACCGGTGTCGACAACAGTACAACCTTTGTCTATAAGCCCGGCTATGCAAATATTTCGCCGGCTGATTCCAGAACGTATGCGCCGCAAACAGTATCAGTAGCTCTCACCAAAAAAGCGCTTCTTGATTCAGCAGAAAATCATGATACTGTTGCCACCACAGCGGTGAGCATCAGCGATGCATTCGGCAACGCATACGCAGGGCTCTACGGGACTGATTCCGTGAATATCGAGGCGGCACGACCTGTTGTCGAGGTCTTTAAGAGTGATGGCACCACGCCGTTCCCCGGCGCAAAGACCGGCGTTAATGAAAGAGCGGTAGCTGTTTCGTTTGATCTCTCCCAGATCACACCTGACACCAGCCAGGCAAAGGTCAAGGTATCTGCCGGCGCATCCTCCGGGCAGTTCACGGTCAATCTCCGCGCACTCAAGAACACCAGTCTGGAAAATATTTTCGTCCCGGTTGCCGGTGTCAACAAAACACCGGTCGAGGTCTTTTTTTCAGATCAGGGGGGCGCTCTGATAGCACCGATCACCAGTACGACTGCAGATACAACCATAACTAAAATAAGAAAAGATGATCAATACCTCGGCAGGTTCCAGGTAGACATTGAGGCAAAGGACGGAATTGTTAACAGTCTGACTGAATTACGCCATCCGATCACTACCGTTACTCCGACTTTCATTTTCAATGCCAAGCCCAATGCCGGCAAGACGGTAATGACCATCGCTGCCGACGGCCGGGATGCAGAGGCCACGTCAACAACACTGACGCTGAACTTTGTGCCGGTTGACACAATACCGCCGGTAATCGGAGCGGTGACAGCCAGCGCCTGCAGCATAAACATCGCATGTACGGATAATGAGGGTTTAAACCTGAAGGGCTCAACGGTGGTGGTGAAGGATTCAACAGGAAAAGACATCACCAGCACGCTGCCGCCGCCTGCGATCACGGGTGACGGTACTGCAGCCGGCTCCATTTTCTTTACCGGAGTCAAGGTCGGCCTGTACACGCTTGATATAGTGCTGAAGGATACCGCAGGCAACATCACCACAGGGCAGAAACCGGCCAATGTAACATCCTGCGCCGTCGCTGCCTGCAAGAGCGTAAACCCGGCCTTTGCGGTTAGGGGCAGGACGCTTGATGTGACCATCACCGGAGAGAACACGAACTTCGGTGCAACCTCGGTGGTGACCTTCAGTGATGCAGCGATCACCGTGAACAGTGTGACCGCAAGCTCCGCAACCGAGGCGACCCCAAGCTCCGCAACCGAGATCGTGGCCAACATCACGATCAGCGCCACCGCAGCAGCAGCCAAGAGCGATGTGACGGTGACCACCGGCTTCGAGAGGATAACCTGTCCGCAGGCGTTTGAGATCACGGAAAATCCGACCCTGCCGAGCTGCGTGTCGGTAGAGCCGAGCCAGGTCAACGCCGGAGATACCACGGATGTAACGATCACGCTGAATTTGGCTGCACGGGCGTGAGCGTGACGAGCACCACGGTGAACGTTATCAGTGCGACCCAGGCAAAGGTCAGCATCAAGGTAGCCGACACAGCGCAGGATTGCACGGGCGATGTGACAATTATCGGCGCAAGCGATGTTGGCATTGTCTGCAAGAGTTCCTTCACGGTGAAGGCAAAAGTGGTACCGCCGGAATGCTCGCTGAACATCTCGTCGTCCCCGTTCCGCAACGGCATCATCCTGCCGCGGATCAGGACCTTTACGATCACGGGCACGAACTCTGCCTGGACGACCAGCAGCACGGTGACGATCGAAGGCATCAACACGATCATCCCGCTGTCCCGGAGCGCGAAAGAGATCAAGGTCCTGGTAATCGTACCGTCGAAACTGCGCCTGGCAGCAGGCAATAAGGTGGTGACGGTAACGACGCCGCTTGCAGGCGGCACGAATGTGTGCAAAGGCACGCTGGTAATTCAATAAGACGAGGTACTCTGGGTCGCAGGAACATGACTCAGGGTAATAGATAAGGGAAAGGGGTCTGCAGGCGGCAAAAGCTTACAGGCCCCTTTTCTTTTTTAAGAAAAGGTGAAACGTGGAAGGTGAAGTGATTTGAATGATGAGTAGTGCGCATTAGGTGCCAGTAATAAACAATAAAGTTTAAAGAGCTTGTGAAGTGAGTAATGAATATGATAAAAAAATAACCATTAAAGAAGGAGATAGACTGGACGCAGCAGACCAATCGGCGATGAAGAAAGTAAAGAGAGAGGCAACGGCAGGGTTGAAGCAGGTGCAGCCGCGGCAGAGCGGGAAGCGGGGCACAGGGTCTGCGTGGGTATTGCTGCTCTGCATGGGGCTGGGTTTTGTGTTATACGGGAACAGCCTGAGGAATGAATTTGTCTTTGATGACCTGCCGCTGATCGTAG
>JAPLIX010000033.1 GCA_026388865.1 Pseudomonadota bacterium
AAGTAGTTTTCTCCCAGGCTGGTCAAAAACATCCAGATGCAAGGCGCGCGAAATCCCGAGGAATGAGGCGTACAGTACAGTACGTCGCAATGATCCCGATAGCTATCGAGAATGAGCGCAATCCCGACGCAGGTCGGGACAGATGGGTGTTTTTCAACAGCCTGTTAGGTTTAAAAACCTTGACAGAGAAACCTATTTTGATTTAGTTGAACTGCCGCGTGCATAACGCGCATATCTTCTGGAAAACAAAATAACATAAAAAGAGGAGGATCAGAACATGAGATTTTTAAAATCGCTCACGCTTTTTTTAGCTGTTACCTGCGCTCTTATGCTTGCTGCCATGCCGGTTCACGCGCAGGAGCAGGCAGCCCCGCAAAAAGCAGTCCCGACCTTAGCGGGCCTGGTCAATATCAACGCAGCCAGCACTGAAGAGCTGTGCCTGCTGCCCGGTGTTGATAAGAAAACAGCAGAAGCAATTGTTTCCTTTCGCGCCAAGAACGGCAATTTCAAGGCAATTAATGATCTGGGTAAGGTGAACGGAATCGGCCCTAAAAGGCTGGGGAAGATTAAACAGTATCTGGCGCTTGAGGGTGAGACAACGCTGAAAAAAAAATAGGACTGCTGCACGGTAAATAAAAGAGCGGGGACACTTGTCCCGCTCTTTTATTTACCGGTATGGCCGAATCCGCCGTCATTGCGCTCAGATGGCGGCAGCTCATCAACAGCTACCCACTCGCCGCAGGCCACACTCTGAATTACCATCTGGGCGATCCGGTCTCCCCGTTTCACAATAAACGGCTGCTCGCTGAAATTTGCCACAATCACCTTGATTTCACCCCGGTAGTCCGCGTCAATGGTGCCGGGAGCGTTGAGCAGGCCGATGCCGTGGTTTATTGCCAGCCCGCTCCGGGGCCGCACCTGCGCCTCAAAACCCGGCGGCAGCGCGATACAGATGCCAGTGGGGATCAGTTTCCGCTGGCCCGGGGCAATTACCGTATCCGTTTCAACAGCAGCTACCAGGTCCATGCCGGCAGCATGCGGTGTCATATACTGCGGGAAGGGAAGGTTCTCCCCGTGAGGCAAACGCTTTATCTCTATGATCACTTTTTCTACCACGAAAAATCTCCTATTCAAGCCAGAGGTAATGTCAAGATATAACCACAGAGCACACAGAGAAACTATTTTATTTCAAAAAGGTAACAGAATTTCTGTTACCTCCCCTCTGTGTCCTCTCAATTGGTTTTTATACTCCGGTAAAATTTATCAGCTCGCTCTCCCGCTCAGCCCAGCTCGTTAAGAAAGCTCAGTACCAATACCCTGCTACGCTATAAGACAGCATGCAATTCCCCGGTTACTTCCATTATAAAATATTGTTTTGGAGAACACAGAGAATCCCTCTGTGAAACTCTGTGGTTTCATAGTGCTCCCCTGTTTTTTACAGAACTTTTGCAGTACCAAGCCGGAATGACGGCCGCAGCTCCCCAACCTGTTCTTTTCTATGGTTAAAAATGGCAGGATGATGATAGTTTTTCAATTGCGCAAGCGCAGAAGTTGAGAGAGCCCCCAGCTGCTGTAATAGTTCAATAACCGCCGGGCCGAGCGCGCGCTGGTTTCCGTCTTCTATTTTAAGCGCTGCTCCCCAGCCTTTATCAAAGAGCGTCAGGGCATACCCGCCTTCCGCCCCGGTTTTGGCAAAAACGCTCTTCCCCGCTGTCCGCATAATATCAGTACATATCCGCTCATCGCCGGCAACCATCTCCGGGTGGGAACAGGCGGCAGTCATAAGTTTTTTGACCGCCTTCTGCAATGGGCTCAGCTGCGATTCCTTCAGATGAAAAGGCTCGGCAAGCCGGGCATAGGCACGGGCAAGGTTTTTCAGCGGCACATAAAATACCGGCACCCCGCAGCCGTCAACTGCCGCGTGGACCAGCTCTTTTTCAAGGCCGGTCATCTCGACAATGAAGGAGAGGATGAGCTGCTGCACCGGGTGCTCCAGGGGCAGGTAGTTAGCCGTGTCCCAGCCGTGGTGCACGCACAGGGCAAGCATGGCAGCGTGTTTTCCAGCGCAGTTATTGTGCATAGTTCCGGGCTTGATGCCTTTTTGCTGCAGCTCCTTTGCCGTCCCGCGATGGGTTGGGGGATGGGTGCCGCACAGAAGCGCATCATCTGTCAGCCCGATTTTTTGCAGCACGCTGCGCACTGCTTCAACGTGGAACGCCTGGCCGCTCACTGACCCGCAAAAAAGGGCCAGCTCCTGCTCCGTGAATTTAAAGCGCTCGGCCGCGCCTGACACGATGACCGGTATTGCCTGCAAAGGCTTTGCGCAGGAGCGCATGGATATCTCAAAGGCAGGATCCCCTGCCTGATATATAATTTCACCTGCAGCATTCACGACCGCAATGCTGCCGCGATGGATGCTTTCTATTCTACTGCCGCGCAGTACTTCTACCAGAACTTCCGACAAGGCGGGTTCCTCCTGTTGTGCAACTAACAGGCTGTTGAAAAACCACTTTTTCAATAACCGGCTACTGATTATGTATCATGAAGTGTGATTTGTATCACGTACCAGCTGGTATGACAATCTGAAAGACTGTGCAGGAAATAGCGGGATAAGGGGTGTCAGCGGGCAGCCTGGAAATCGCCGAAAAACTTCAGGACCCGTTTGACATAGGTGCGGGTCTCTTCAAACGGGGGAATGGTGTTATTATATTTTATTACCGCGTTCTCGCCGGCATTATAGGCTGCCAGCGCCAGGTGAAGATTGCCCTGGAACTGGTCCAGGAGCCTGCGCAGATATCGGATGCCGCCCTCCATGTTCTGGGTTGGATGGAAGGGGTTGCGTACCGCCATATCACGGGCAGTGTCCGGCATGAGCTGCATCAGCCCCTGGGCGCCTTTTCTTGAGACAGCGCCGGGATCAAAATCGGATTCCGCCTTTATGACCGCTTTTACCAGCGCTTCATCCATGTCATATTTTTTGCATAAGAGGGATATGATCGGCCCGTACTCCCGTCCGTCAGATTTAGCCCTGGCAGGGGGCCGCAGCGTTTCCCGGAGGATGCGGGTATAACTGCCGCTGTTTGGGACATTGGTGAAGTGAACCGTACCGTGGTGGTCAACGTATTTATATATATCTGCATTGCAGAAAACGGGGCTCAGGCAGAACAGCGCGCCGATAAAACTATGCAGTAGATATAAGCTGACACATTTCTTCATTGAATGAACCTGTCCTTAGTCAGCACGTCAATCATCTCCTGGTGGATTAACCCGTTAGTAGCTAAAATTTCCCTGCTGTCTAAAAAAAACGGGTTGCCGCTATAATCAGTGACCCTGCCGCCTGCCTCAATAACGGTCAGGCTCCCGGCAGCAGTGTCCCACGGATGCAGCTTCGGTTCCCAGAAACCGTCAAACCGGCCCATAGCGACATAACAGAGATCAAGTGCCGCTGAGCCGTCGCGCCTGATTGCCCGGGCCCGCTTGGCAAAGCGGCTGAAATGGTCCAGATTATCCTCAGCGCTTTCCCGCACATCATAGGGAAACCCGGTGCTGAGAAAGCCGCTGCCGAGACTATCTGTTGCGGATACGGTCAGGGGCGTCCCGTTCAAAGTTGCGCCGTTGCCGGATTCTGCCGAAAACAGCTCATCCCGCAGCGGGTCATAGACCGCGCCCCAGACGATCTTTCCCCTGTCCTCAAGGGCTACGGAGATGCAGAAAAAAGGATAGCCATGGGCATAGTTGGTCGTTCCGTCCAAAGGGTCTATAATCCAGCGGCCTGACGCGCTGCCCTTCTGCTCAGCGCTTTCTTCAGCCAGAATCCCGTAGTCAGGGAACTCCCGGCTGAGGATATCAATAATCAGCGCCTCTGAGCGCCGGTCCATCTCGGTGACCAGATTGATGGCGCCCTTATAGGATATCTGCCGGGGCTTGCCAAATCCCTCTTTTAATATCTGACCGGCTTCCCGTACAGCCCGAAGGCCAATAGTTTTAATGGTATCGGCAACTGCTATTATAATAACCCTTTCTCAGGTAGATGCTTTTTCAGCTCATAGCATATTTTTTATAATAACAAAAGCAATAATTATATTTATTATTATAGAAAAATTAAAACAGCTACAGCCGGATGGCCCGAAGAAGGTCTTTTTCTATAAGTTATAGTTACTGTCGGTGCCGTGGATGAAATACTTACTAAAAATATAGGCCATAACCGGGGAAGCTGAAAATTATGTAGCGTTATTGAAGCCTGGGGACTGCTTTATTTCCCTTTGCAATGGCTGAAAAAATACATTATATATAGGCCACAATGTCTCCCTGTTAATTTTTCCGCAACCACGGGAAGCCCATGACAGAACTACCTGAGATGCAGGAGCTCTTTCACCGGTTTGCCATAGCTCTGGCGCTCGGTCTTTTTATCGGGATTGAGCGCGAGATGGAAAAGACCGGCACCTTTGCCGGAATCCGCACTTTTCCCCTCATCAGCATGCTCGGCTGCATGGCTGCCCTGCTTCACGATCACTCCGTTACCTGGGCGCTTCCGGTTATCCTGCTCATTCTTGCGGCATTTGTTCTTGCCGCCTACTTTTTTGTCGGCTCGGCAGCATCGCCGGGCATAACCACTGAGATAACTTCTCTGCTCGCGTTTCTCTTTGGCGCTCTGGTCTGGTGGCAGATGCCGGGGCTGGCTGCAGCACTCGCGGTAGTCACGGTGCTCCTTCTGGCGTCAAAAAAGCCGCTGGAAAATCTTGCCCACAAAATCGGGCACAGCGATCTCAATGCCGGACTGCAGTTTGCCGTCATTACCCTGGTTATTCTGCCGGTTGTTCCGGACAGAACCTTCGGCCCACTGGATGTGATTAACTTCCATGATATATGGCTCTTTGTCATCCTCATTGCCGGTTTAAATCTCATCGGCTACATACTTATAAAAATACTCGGCTCGCACCAGGGCATAGGACTTTCCGGGCTGCTTGGCGGCATCGGCTCGAGCACCGCCCTTACCGTGAGTTTTTCCCGGCGCAGCAAGGCTGAAGCGCGCCTTGGCGCTGACTTTGCCTTCGGGATAGTCCTTGCCTCATCAATCATGTTCATCCGGGTGCTGGTGCTGGTCTTTTCCATTAACCCTAACCTCGGCACAAGACTCCTTGCGCCCATAGCCGCGACCGGCATGGTCGGTTTTCTTGGCTGCGCATACCTCTGGTTTTTTCAGCTGAGAAAAGAAGAGAACAAGGGCGGGACCGCAACGCTTGAAATCACCAATCCGCTGGAACTGTGGCAGGCCATACGGTTCGGTATCCTGTTCGGGATAATTATTGTTGTTGCCCGGGCAGCGCAGTTTTTCTTCGGCACCACCGGGGTTTACGTGTCAAGCTTTCTCACCGGATTGACGGATGTTGATGCTATTACCCTGTCGCTTACGAAGTTAGAGCAGGGCTCCCTTGTTTCAACTGTTGCCGTCCACGGAATTATAATCGCGGCGCTCGCTAATACCGCAGTCAAGGCCCTGATTTCAGCCACCGGCGCGCCCGGCCTGCGGCGCCAAGCCATTCCGATCTTTGCCGCCATGCTCGGAGCGGGCATCCTGGCGCTGCTCGTTATGTGACCGGAGCGCTGCTACGAGAGGCGCATATCCTTAAGCACTTTTTCCAGGTCTATCTTCAGGCCAAACCGCTCCATCGCTGCTATCAGGATCAAGAGCGCTGCCTCTTCCATCCGGATAGTGTCAGTACTTATCTCCAGATCATAGTGCAGATGATTTTTAGACTCCGCATAGGGTTTCCCCAGCCTCCGGCACAGCTCCTTGGTGAAGGCTTCCCGCTCCTGGTCCACAGCCCTGATCTTTTCCTGGGCCTCCTTCCTGCTGCTACCTGCCGAGCGCATGATATTTTCCACACGCACCGGGAATGATGCCTTGATCCTCACTTTCAGTGATGCGGGAAGAAACAGATGCGCGCCGCGGCCGATAATAATGGCATCATGCTGGGCAATGAGAAAAATCGCCTTGGGCAGCAGGTATAAATACGCGTTTTTGTCTATATGCCCCAGCGTTAATGACACCAGGGATTCAATCTCATCCTGTGTTTTTTCATCCACTGCTTCAAACATTTTTTTCTGATACCCGAGGTGTGACTGGCTGGCCAGCACGTCCAGTATTTCCTTGTCCCACACCGGCCAGTCCAGCCACTGCTGCAGCAGTTCAGTAATCCGCTTTCCGCCGCTGCCCAGCTGCCGGGAGATGGTGATCATCCGCTTGCTCTGCTGATGGGCCTGTTGTTGTTTCATCTGCATGGCAGCCTGAAAACTTTTGACCGCTTTTTCCACCAGGTCTTTGGGTACGGGAATGTGCATGATTGTCCCTCCTTTCTCTCAAGCTAATATTGTCAATAATTAACCACAGAGGACACAGAGAAAATAATTACATAAAGGCATAACGCATCAGCATGCAACTCTTTTTATGAATGCACCGGTGAACTGTATTCTATCTATAAAAGCATAAGCCCGAATATCTAGATGCGTACTATCCGGCGCGCCGGGTACAGTTTCTTGACAGCATACAGGGCAAGTGATACAACCCTTCTTATTAAAAAATAGAACTAATACCTGCTTTTGTAAATGGAAAAATAAGGATGGACAGCCACACCCTCAGCGTCCTTGAATTTGACAAAATTCTCGGGTTTTTAAAAACCTATGCCACCTCCCCGGGCGGCAGGAAGCGCTGCGAATCCATCGAGCCCCTGCCGGAACAGGACCGCGTTCAGCGCCGGCTGCGTGAGGTGTCGGAGATGCGGTCGGTGCTGGAAGTGCACGGCTATATCCCCATCAGCGGGGTGCAGGATATTGAGCGCCCGCTGTCACGCTCGCTCATCAGTGATTTTTATTTAGAGCCCCGGGAGCTTCTTGATATTAAAGAAACGCTTGACGCTGCCCGCACCCTAAAGGGCTTTTTTTCAGGGCTCGAAGAAACCTGCCCGCTGCTCCATGCCATTACCCGGAACATCATCTCCCTGCCGGATATTGAAAGCCGCATCAGAGTAAGCATTGCCCCTGACGGTGAAATGCTTGACACCGCCAGCCCGGAGCTTGCCCAGATCAGGGGCCGTCTTAAAAGCCTGCGGGCAAGCATTCTCAACACCCTGGAGCGGATGCTGGGGGAGGAGTCACTGCAGCATGCTTTCCAGGATGACTTCGTCACCATCAGAAACAACCGCTATGTTGTCCCGGTGCGAACTGACAGTAAGACCGCTGTTGCCGGCGTTGTCCATGACCAGTCACAGAGCAAGGCCACATTTTTTATTGAGCCGTTTGCGGTGGTGAACCAGAACAATGAGCTGCAGATTCTCCGGCAGGAAGAAACCTATGAGATCATCCGCATACTGACCGAACTCACGCACCTGGTAAGCGGCTCACATGATGAAATTCTTGCTGACCTGCACCTGCTGGAGGAACTGGATGTTATTCATGCCAAGGCCCTGTTCAGCAAAGCCCTGAAGGCTCGGGAGCCGGTCTTAAACAGTGCGGGAACCATTGAGCTGAAACAATGCCGGCATCCCATTCTGCTTGCGCAATATATCGAAGAGCCCGTGCCGGAGGTAGAGGAACAGGCTGCTGACGGGTCCGAAGAAGCCGTAAAAAAAGGCCGATGGGAATTTAATCGCTTTGGCATCACTCCTATTGACCTGACAAAGCATGAGCACACCTCCACCCTGGTCATTACCGGCGCAAACGCAGGGGGGAAAACAGTGGCCCTGAAAACCATCGGGCTGTTCACGCTCATGGCCCAGGCTGGAATGCATATCCCGGTCAACGACGGCAGCAGGCTCTGTGTGTATGAATCCATATGGGCCGACATTGGCGATGAGCAGAACATTGAAGCAAGCCTGAGCACCTTTTCCGCCCACGTGGTGCGGATTGACCACATGCTGAAACTGGCCGCAACTTCTTCTCTAGTGCTTCTGGATGAGCTGGGTTCCGGCACTGACCCTGCCGAAGGGAGCGCCCTGGCGCTGTCAATTCTTGACTACCTGCGGGAGCGCGGCTGCTTCACGGTGGTGACAACGCATTTGAACCTCCTTAAAACCTATGCGTATCATCATAAGGACGTGCGGAACGTATCTGTTGAGTTTGACCCAATAACGCTCAAGCCCCTTTACAGCCTAGTCTACGGCAAACCCGGCTTGAGCAACGCGCTCGCCATTGCCCGGCACCTCGGGATGTCAGAGCGGGTCCTGGACCGGGCCAATCAGTATGTGCAGGACGCTGACCGCGAGATCATAAAGCTTATCCAGGGACTGGAGAAAACCCAGAAAGAGCTCCATGATGAGCAGCTGCAGATCCATGCGCTGAAGGAGCAGGCACGTGCCTATGAGCAGCGGACGCTGGAGCTTATGGACGCGCTTAAATCCGGCAAAGAGCTGCTGCTGAAGGACTTTGAGACGCAGGCGCGAAAGCTTCTGCGAGAGAGCGAGCAGGAACTGATGAAGATCATTGACGGCAAGAAGAAAAAAATTTATCTGCGGCCGGGACAGGACAAAGAAGAGTTCCAGCAGGTAAAGAAAAAATTATATGACCAATTCCCCAAAACCGCTGTGCAGCGGGAAGCCGTTGACCAGCTCACCATCGGCCAGAAGGTGCGCGTTTCAAGCCTGCAGAAAAATGGCGTAGTTTCATCCCTTGATGAAGAAGCACGCAAGGCCGAGGTGATGATCGGCACCATGAAAATAAAGGCTTCCTTCAGCGACCTTGAGCAGGTCCGCGAACAGGAGCAGCACCAGAGCGGCCCGCAACAGCGAAAGGCCCCATTCATTCAGGAGCCTTCGGGCCAGGCAGTAAACAAGGTCAATGTTATCGGCATGCGCGTTGATGAAGCGCTGCCGGCGGTTGATAAAGCTATTGACCAGGCCATGCTCCACTCGGTTGACCGGCTGGAGATCATACACGGGGTGGGAACCGGCCGGCTGATGAAGGCGATCCGGGAGCATGTAAAAGACCATCCCTATGTTGCCTCTTTTGCACCCGGAGATGCCGCAGCCGGCGGGGCAGGAGTTACCGTGGTTGAAATTAAAGGATAGCCTGAAACAAATCTACTTTTTCAACAACCAGATAGACCAAACATTGAAACCCGCGCAGCACTGCCATGAAGCGCTACGAGTTTTTTGATCACACTGCTGACATCGGCATTCACATTTTCGGACGGAGCATGCTGGAGCTTTTTGAAAATGCCGGCTTTGCCCTGTTTGACATCATCACCGATATCGCCGCAGTGCGTGAACAGGAAATGCGTTGGTTCGCCCTGCAGCGGGACAGTATCGATGAGCTGCTGGTTGAGTGGCTCGGCAGGCTTCTGTTTATAAGTACCACGGAGCTTTTTTTGTTCCGGCGCTTTCACGTCGTGCAGATTGACGGAGAGAACTTGCAGGCCGAGGCCTGGGGCGAGCCCTTGCAGGATGCTCTCCACACCATTAAGACCGAAGTCAAGGCGGTTACCTATCATAATTTAAAGGTGTATCAGGAACAGGGCCTCTGGCACGCGACCGTGGTGCTGGATACATGAAAAAAGCTATCAGCAGTCAGCCATCAGCTTAAATCTTTTTTAAAAATATAGCTGAAAGCTGAGCGCTGACAGCTCAGGACTTTTTATGAGCGAAAAGTTTTCTCTCGCAACAGAACGAATTGATGCGTACCGGCTGCGCATACCCCGGCAGGGCAAGATGCAAACTGACGGCATCGTGTATACGGATGAGTCCATGCTGCCCAATATTCAGGAGGAGCAGAGCCTCCTGCAGGTGGCAAACGTGGCCTGCCTGCCCGGCATTGTCGGCAATTCGCTTGCCATGCCCGATATCCACTGGGGCTACGGCTTTCCCATCGGCGGGGTTGCGGCCTTTGATATGGACAGAGGCGTGGTATCCCCGGGCGGGGTAGGCTATGATATCAACTGCGGGGTGCGCCTCATTAAGACCGCTCTCACGAAATCTGACATCCAGAGCAGGCTGCACGAGCTGGTGGATGCCCTGTTTTACAATATCCCCTCAGGGGTCGGCTCAAAAAGAAAAGATATGAAGCTCAGCAGCCGCGACCAGAAAAATGTATTTATAAAAGGCGCGCGCTGGGCAATAGAACAGGGATTCGGCTATGCAGAGGACGCAGAGCATATTGAAGAGCAGGGGGCGATTCCCGGAGCTGACCCGGATGTCATTTCAGACTATGCACTGGAGCGGGGGCGGCCGCAGCTGGGAACGCTTGGCTCCGGCAACCATTTTGTTGAAATCGACTTTGTGGACGAGATCTATGACGCGGGCATTGCTGAAGCCCTGGGCCTGTATAAAGACAGCATAACCGTAACCATTCACTCCGGCTCGCGGGGGCTTGGCTATCAGGTCTGTGATGACTTCATTAAAATAATGCTCAAGGCTTCTCAGAAATACGGCATAGAGCTTCCGGACAAGCAGCTTTGCTGCGCCCCGATCAAGTCTGAAGAGGGGCGCCGCTACCTTGCGGCCATGGCCTGCGCTGCCAATTATGCCTTTGCCAACCGGCAGATGATGATGCACTGGGTGCGGGAAAGTTTTGAAAAGGTTCTTGGCGCTCGTCCCGGAGCACTGCAGATGAAGCTAGTCTATGATGTCTGCCACAACATTGCAAAGATCGAGACCCACTCGGTCGGCGGCCGGCAGCAGCAGCTCTGCGTTCACCGCAAAGGCGCCACGCGCGCTTTTCCCGCGCACCATCCCCAGGTGCCGGATGACTATAAGGAGACAGGCCAGCCGGTGTTAATCCCGGGAGATATGGGACGCTACTCCTATGTGCTGGTTGGCACTGACCAAGCGCTGGAGGAGACCTTTGGCAGCTCCTGCCACGGGGCAGGACGGGTCATGAGCAGGCACCAGGCAATAAAAGCTGCAAAAGGCCGCTCTATTACCCGGGAGATGGAAGACCGGGGCATCTATGTGCGGGCCGCGGGCAGGGGAACCCTTGTTGAGGAGATTCCCGAGGCCTACAAGGATGTGAGCCAGGTGGTGGAGGTGGTGCAAAACGCCGGCATCGGGAAAAAAGTGGTAAAGCTGCGGCCATTAGGGGTGATGAAGGGGTAGGGAAGAAGACAGACGGTTAGAGAACAGACTGTCAGACAAAAGACTATCTGTCATCTGAACGTCTCTTTTTTTAGCAGGGAGATAAAGTTGAAGCTTATTGACTTAAGCCTTCCGCTTGAGGATGAAAAATATTCCCAGTGGCCGCGCATTAAAGTACACCATCAAAAGCATTCCGCGAGCCGCTGGCTCCTGCGCTTTTATTTTCGCCTGCCCTTTTCCTATCTGCGCAACCGCCTGGGATGGGCAAATGACCGCCTGACCCTGTCAACCCACAGCGGCACGCACCTTGAC
>JAPLIX010000424.1 GCA_026388865.1 Pseudomonadota bacterium
AAGACCGTAAAATAAAATATGCAGAGCGGGCGCTGACGGCTATCAAAGAGTGGCAGGAACGTCTCATGCATGAACGGTAAACAGGCAAAGGGGCACAAGGTTTAATTGTTATTATCTATCGGGCAATTCACCTCTTCCCTTTTCGCCGGAATACCAAGCATTCAGGACTTCCCCCGAAATTTATAGTGCTGTCATTATGAGAGTGCAGGGGGGTTTTTTAGCCACAACAAAACCGCTTGATCTTCGTGGAACGGCAGGTGCCTTGCGAATTATCTCCTGCCAGACCCCATTGCATTCCCCTCTGTCGAAGGCTCTGGAAGCTGCCTGCCCCGTGCATGATACGCACGCCGCCGGGGTCGTGACGCAAACCACTGAGAATATTGTTGTGGCGTTAAAAACTCCCCTGCGCTCGTGCTCCACTTCTCTATCCTATCCTTTCACTGCGGTCATGCCGTTTCCTGTTTTCTATGCCTTAATTTTGGGGAAGTCCTGAAAGCATTGACTTGCTATTTCTCCAACTTGATTGTATTATGTTTCACACTTTTTTTAAGAAGGGATTGTATGGGACTCTATACAGGATCAGCAAGTTATGTGCGATATAAGGTTGAAGGCGAACTGCATGGCAGCCTGAAGGAGACCGGGTTACTGCGTTTAAAAGAATGTTCTTTCAGGGAACTTGATGAACTCAGCGGCAGAGATAGAACAATTGGATGGGTTTCTGTGGAAAACATGGCTTCGGTATTCTTTGATGACCTTCATTTTGCAAAAGATCCATACATAGCCGTTTCTTTACGTATTGATACCCGGCGCATACCTCCGCTTACCTTGAAGGCGGCATTGCTGCGCGAAGAAATGAGCTATAAAAAGCATACGAATAAGGAACGGCTGTCAAGAAAAGAAAAAGACACGCTCAAAGAACAGGTCAAAAACCGCCTGTTGAAAAAAGCCCTGCCAGTACCGGTGCTGTATGATGTGTGCTGGAATACTGCAACGGGAATACTGCTCTTTTTTTCTACCAATAAAAAAGCCAATGCAGAGTTTATGGACTTCTTTTTGTCCACGTTTGAGCTGACACTGACCCCTTTGTTCCCTTATGAGCTAGCACAGATGGTCGGGGCCGGCAAAAAGGGGAAAATAAGGCTGGAAAAAACTGTGAGCCCTTTTGCGGACAATAGCTGGTCAAAGATCAAGGCAATAATGTGAAGCTTCCGGCACGGAGCGGAGCTTGTGAGCCATTCTCCAGGTAACAATTAGTTATGAGCGCAGATACCGTAAAACAAAATAATCAACTGGGCAGAGATTTTATCACCTACCTCTGTTATAAAAGTGATGAAAATGAAGGATTGTTTGAGATCGCAGGCGCAAAGCGACTTCATCTGTGGGTTGGTGATAAAGTTATCCTGGCAGATGACAACACCCCGCCCAATAGTATTATCTATTCCGGGGAATATTTTACCGGCGCTGATTTGAAACAGGCCATCAGATCCGGCAAAAGGGTCAGCGAAGCACAGTTCAAGATAGAAATCGATGAAACTGCCGGCACTTTTATGATCCGCGGAGAGCGGTTTGACATTGTTAACCTCCGCATCCATTCATCAGATTCGGGTGCAGATGATAGCGAGGCGCAGTTCTACACCCGGATGCACGGCATGGAGCAGATTAATTCAATTCTGGATGAGCTGTATTATCAATTTCTCAGGGATATAAGCGGACAAAGCTGGGAACACGAAGGGTATAAAAAGTTTCAGATTTGGCTTAACGAAAAAGCTGCGTAGATAAAGACGCGAAGGAAGACACATGTTGGATGCAAAATTTATACGCGAGAATGTTGATCTGGTCAAACAAAAGCTGGATGCCCGTGGTGTAACGTTCGATCTTGAGCAGTTCCTCGCACTTGAAAAACAGAGACGGGAGATGCTTAAGGAAACAGAAAAACTCCGCGCCGAGCGAAATCAGGCTTCTGACAACATCGCCCGGATGAAAAAGGAAAAGAAAGACGTCCCTCCCGAGGTATTTGCAGCGCTTAAAGAAACGTCGCAGAGAATCAAGGTGCTTGAAGAGGACCTCAAGTCAGTCGAGTCGCGTATAAACGACTGCCTGCTCATGATTCCCAATCTTCCCCATGAGTCTGTTCCTGCCGGCCACGGCAGTGACGATAATCCGGAAACAAGGCGCTGGGGAACTCCTCCGGTATTTTCATTCCAGCCAAAACCCCACTGGGAGTTGGGAACCCAGCTGCAGATTCTTGATTTTGACCGGGGCGCAAAGATTACCGGCGCCCGTTTTACGCTCTACCGGGGTGCCGGAGCTTTACTGGAGAGGTCGCTTATAAACTTTATGCTCGATCTGCACACAAACCAGCATAGCTACACAGAAATACTCCCTCCGTTCATGGTCAACCGGCAAACCATGACCGGAACCGGGCAACTCCCCAAATTTGAAGAAGATCTGTTTAAGATAGAAGGTATGGACTATTTTTTAATACCCACGGCAGAGGTGCCGGTCACCAACATTCACCAGAATGAGATTCTTGATGAAGCTGAGCTGCCCCTCTGCTATGCGGCCTATACCCCCTGCTTCAGAAAGGAGGCCGGGTCATACGGCCAGGACACCCGCGGCCTCATCCGTCAGCATCAGTTTAATAAAGTTGAACTGGTTAAGTTTACCACCCCGGAAACGTCCTACGATGAACTGGAGAGCCTCCTGCGTAATGCTGAAGAGGTTCTCAAAAGGCTCGGACTGCATTACCGGGTGGTTACCCTGTGTACCGGTGATCTTGGTTTTTCTTCCGCTAAAACCTACGATATAGAGGTCTGGCTTCCAGGACAGGGGCTTTTTAGAGAAATATCTTCCTGCAGTAATTTTGAAGATTTCCAGGCGCGGCGGGCTTCCATCCGCTACAGAAAGAGCGAGAACAAAAAGATAGAGTTCGTGCATACATTAAACGGCTCGGGCCTTGCCGTCGGCAGGACGCTGGTAGCAATTCTGGAAAATTATCAACAGGAAGATGGGACCATCATAGTCCCTGAAGCGCTCAGACCGTATATGGGAGGACTGGAAAAGATCAGGTGATGTGGTCAATAGGTGAATTTTAGTAATAGATACTTGTTGCAATATCCCGTTCGTCTGTTCACCGGTAATCTCCTCACCGTTTAGCAAACTCGAACCTTGACATGCCCAGCCAATAGTGATACTTTTTTCACACCTGATATGCGGAGGGATGGCCGAGTGGCTGATGGCGGCGGTCTTGAAAACCGTTGTCCCGTGTTGAACGGGACCGTGGGTTCAAATCCTACTCCCTCCGCCATTCACTTTTTTGTATACTGTGTGGAGAGATGGCCGAGTTGGTCGAAGGCGCTCGCCTGCTAAGCGAGTGTACGCTCAAAAGGCGTACCGAGGGTTCGAATCCCTCTCTCTCCGCCATTGTTTTACAATCATATACGACTGCACTGCTCCATATCCCGTTGCGATCTCCTGCAGCCACAGCATATTCTTTACTACGGCACATGGGTACACCGCTCATCGTTTTTGCTAAACAGGCCGATAATGTCATACACATTCTGCGTGCTAATGGAGAGGAGCAGAAAAATGCGGCATCCGCCCGCGGGCATCTAACGGCCGCACTGTTTTTTCTGCTATCATATGGCACGACCACACGAAGGGAGATGTATAGATGGTGAGCGACAGCGACGCAAAAGCCAACCCTCCAGATAAGCGTGAGCATCCGCGCGCAGTAGTAAAAATTGAAATTGAATTCAAAGAGGACTTGGATTTCATTGCCTCATACATGCTGAACATCAGCAACGGCGGCCTTTTCATAAAGACTGATGAGGCATTCCCGCTGGATACGATCGTTTTGCTGCTTTTTACCATGCCCGGTGATCCCCAGCCTATTGAGACAGAGGGAAAAGTTGTCTGGTGTAATACCAAAGGAGGTAAGGGATACTTCCCCAAGGGAATGGGAATCAAATTTTTACAATTAAATCATGATGATGCGGAGAAATTAAAAAGATTCGTCGAAAAAAACTATGCACAGATACAAAGCCACTCATTTCTTTAAAACAGGTTGCGCTCCATGATTAACTGGCTTATACCTGCTTTCCTCTTTGTTTTTGGGGCCGTTATAGGAAGTTTTTTAAATGTTTGTATTATACGGGTCCCTGAAAATAAATCTATTGTCTATCCTGCTTCACACTGCCCATCCTGTAAAACGCCCATCGCTTTTTATGATAATATTCCTCTTATAAGCTATGTACTGCTGGCGGGAAGATGCAGACAGTGTAAAACGCCCATATCATTCCAGTATTTTTTTGTTGAACTTCTGACGCCGATTATAACACTTGTCCTCTACTTCTCTTTTGGCTTTTCCCCCGCTGGTGCTCTTGCTGCTCTTTTTTGTTATGTACTCCTGGTAATCACTGTTATCGATTTGCAGCATCAGATTATTCCCGACAGTATCAGCATCCCTTGCATCCCGCTCTGTTTATTATCGTCCATGGTCCTGCCGTGGACCGATCTTAAAGACTCCCTCATTGGTATTGTTCTTGGCGGAGGCATCCTCTATCTTGTTGCCCAAGCCTATTACCTGGTACGAAAAGAAGAAGGCATGGGGGGCGGTGATATTAAGTTGCTGGCCATGATCGGCGCCTTTCTCGGCTGGAAGGGAGCGCTTATTTCTCTGATGGTAGGAGCGTTTTCAGGAACCCTCGCAGGGATTGCGATGATGCTTGTTCGTGGCAAGAATTTAAAATATGCCCTGCCCTTTGGCCCATTTCTTTCTCTCGGTGCCTTCTGTGCCCTGCTGTGGGGAAATGCAATACTATATTGGTATACACACCTCGGGGCATAAAGCCCTCACACTATCAGCATGCGGCACCCGACCACAGTGCTGATGGCTGAGCACTCGGTGCAGACCGCCATGTATGTAAGCATTAGAACCACTATATTCTGGAACATTTTACTGCTGATGATAGCAGCAATCGCGCTCATTAGCTTTGTAGTTTTCAGGGTTACTGAACGGGAAATGATAAAACAGCGCATCCGGAGCGGAGAAGAAACCTTCTACGTGCTCAGTTCCGTATCTGCCCATACCCTCAATACAGACCGTTCTTCCGCGCACCCTTCAGAGGTTCAGCATCTCATGCAACGACTCGCAGGGCTTCCGCTCTTTTCACGCATAATTCTTATTAATAATGATCATGTCATGGTGGCACACTCGGAACAGCGCCTGGTAGGAAAACTGACTGCTGATACAGACCTGCTGCAAGCCCTTTTAACCAGCGAAGTTAATAAAAAGGTATCATTCAGCGGCCTTGTGCAGGGGAAATACCTTACCGTATGCGGCCCTCTCTATAATCAGGAGCATGCTGTTATCGGCGCGCTCAAAGTGGTCTTTCCGCTCGCTGATGTTGACCAGCAGATTGCAAAATCAGAACGTATTATTCTCTTCTATATTTTATTCGATGCTGCAGTGCTCATTCTGTTCGGCACGTATCTTTTGTCGCGCTATCTGGTAAAACCGATAGATAAAATCATTAAATTAACCGACACTATTGCCCGGGGGGATCTTGATGCCACCCTGTATCTCTCTGAAAGAAATGAAATCGGGAAGCTTTCAGCCGCCCTCACCAGGATGGCTGAAAGCCTGCAGGAAGAAAAGCGCAAGGTCCAGGAGCACATACACACCCTTGAGGATAAAAACCGCGAGCTGTATCGGGCACAGCAGGAGAGCATTCAGTCAGAAAAGCTCGCCTCTGTTGGCCGGCTGGCGGCAGGCATAGCACACGAAATCGGAAATCCTATCGGGATTATTCTGGGCTACCTGCATCTTCTGCTCAACCAGCAGGTAGATGAAGAGGAGAAAACTGACTACCTTAAAAGAATGAACGCCGAGACGGAACGAATTAATGCTATTATCCGGGAGCTCCTTGATTATGCGCAGCCCTCCGCCTTGCAGAAGGCGGAACTGGATTTAAACAAAATTATTGAAGAGACCTATGCGCTGGTATCGTATCAAAAGGGATTCCAGCGTATCACGGTTACCGTAAACCTTGAACCGGACATGCCCGGTCTCTATGCAGATGAAAAGCAGATTCGGCAGATAATAATTAATTTGACCCTTAATGCCCTTGATGCCCTGCCCGTCGAAGGCACCATTAACTATACAACAGCATATAGTCCGGAAACAGAGCATATCCTTTTCTCGATTACGGATACCGGGGCAGGCATTCCTGAAAATCTGCAGCAGAAAGTTTTTGATCCCTTTTTCACTACCAAAGAACCGGGCAAGGGAACCGGCCTCGGCCTGTCTAATGTTCAGCGTATTGTTGATGCTCTGGGCGGCACGGTCACTGTTGTAAGTGACCCCGGGAAGGGGACGACGTTTACCATATTATTTCCTGTCGTAAAAAAGACGATTTTAGAGACCACGAGTCATGAGTGCTGAGCAGCGGAACATAACAAACATTCCGCACCGAAATCCTGTGGCGAGGAATCATTATGCAGCATAAGACCCTGCTGGTTATTGATGACGAAGAGAATATGCGTCATGTTCTTAAATCTATGCTGACCAAAGAAGGCTATGAGGTGTCACTGGCAGCCGATGGACTTGCAGGGCTCCAGCTTCTCGCCGCATGGACGGGATTGAATTTCTTAAAAACCTGCAAAGCACCCATAACCCTGCAACCATTATCACCATGTCTGCCTATGGCACCATCGATCTTGCCATAGAGACTATGCATCTGGGTGCCTACGATTATATTTCCAAACCATTTAAGCCTGCGGAAATTATTTTAACCCTGAAAAAAGCTGAAGAGCGGGAACGGCTGCAAAAAGAGAATGTACTGCTGCGAGAAGAAGTGCAGCGCAAATATAATTTTCAAAACCTTATCGGCAAAAGTTCTCACGTCATGCATCTGTGTGAGATGATTAAGAAAATTGCGCAGCATAAGAGTCCGGTGCTCATAACCGGCGCAAGCGGAACCGGCAAGGAACTGGTGGCAAAGGCTATCCATTATAACGG
>JAPLIX010000196.1 GCA_026388865.1 Pseudomonadota bacterium
GGGAAATTTTCTGACCGCTGGATTGCGGGGCTTCGCCCGGCGCTCCTGCTGTCGCGAGCGGAGGTGTATCTGGTGCCGCAGGCTGTTCAGCCTCAGGTCTTTTTCTCTGCACGGATTGTTGAGCAGTGCTGCCCACAGACTTTTCGACTTTTGTGCTGCACGCTTTTTTAGGCGCCATTTTTTCTGTTGCGGCGGGATCTTTTTGCTTAGTTGGAGTTGCACTGATCGCAGTCTTTTTGACAGGGGCACTGCTCTCAACGACTGCCTCCCGTACAGCAGCTTTTCGGGGAGCGTCAATCATGATCATCAGGTCAGTGCCCTTTTTGGCAATCTGAAACCTGGGAAGCGCTGAAGTTGCAAAATCCATAACAAAGCGCACTTTGTCATCGGCAGAACTTATCCGTACAGCCCTGACCAGCGAATTTTTTATGTTCTGCAAGGGACGTGATACAGAGCACGTTGCTGAGGGAAAATCAATTGCCAGCCGCGTTGGTTTTTGCAAGGTAAACGGATGATAGTTCTTGATTTCAGCATCTGCGGCAATTGTGACCTGATACCCGTTGGGAGTATCAGTAATGTCAATGTTTTTTATCGAGAGTTTTTTAGGAATTTCTTTTTCTGCTGCTGATTCTTTAGTCGGGTTACTTGCAGCAGACGGCTGTGGTTTCAGTATCGGCTTTTTCTGTGTCTTTGGCTCTTGAGAGGCAGGGCTTTTCTGTTCAACAGCCAGTTGAGGTTTTGCGATATCTATAAACAAAGATGTTTCCCGTTGACTGGTATCATATGATAGCGCTTGCTTAAGCAGAATTTCAAGGTGAGCAGTTGATTTGCCGTTTTTGTCAATGGTGTTTACTTTAATCCCGCTGATGATATTATTTTGAAGTTGTACCGGAAGAGAAGATTTCTGATCCACCATCAGGTCAGGCATATCCACAATTATCCGGTCCGGCTTTGAAAGCTTGAAGACCGTATAGGTCGGAATTTTTGCTGCTGTTATGGTAACTCTGCAGGCATTTTTTGTATCCGATACTTCAATCTTATCTATTCGTACCGGGGAAGTTCCCTGAGTAGTTGATATCTTTTTTTGAACTCCGGGCTTATCAGGTGGCGTTTTTAGCAATGGCTCCTGGGGAGAGCAGAACCCGGATTGTGGAGAAAAAATAACTATTACTATCAAAGCTTCAATGAGTAATAGCAGGAAGTTTATTTTGTGCTTCATTATTTTTCCCCTAACATGGTTTGAGTAATATTTAATGTTGTGGTTTTCAGTTTTTCAGATCCTGTAGAGTCAACTGTTTTTTCGTCAATAACCACTCCGATCGCACTAATTTCTTTTATAATGCCGTTATTTTTACCTATCAGCAGGCCTTTTTTAATTATATACCCGTATCCCGCTTTATCTTCTACCATAGCCGTAGGTTCGCTGTTGCCCTGCAGTATAATCGCAACCAGTTTAAACTCACTTAAATCATATTTTTGCAGTGGGGTGAGATCTGATTCCGGAACTGCCGCTCGCGAGAGTTGTTTAGTTGCGGGTATTTCGGCTATGAGCGGTACAAACGGGTCGGGTTTTCCGGCAGGGTCATAGGTAAATTCTGCGGAGGTTTTCTGCGCTTCAACCGATGGTGGGACCGCTTGCTTTTTATCTGCAAGGGGTGTCTTTTTCTCCGGTATTTTCACAGCAGCTGGTTTTATCTGTTCAGGCTTCCCGGGAGGTTCTGCTGTATTGCTGCAAGAACCTATGCCCAAGGAAAGACTGCAGGCAACCATTAGGATAATAGCTTGAAGAAAAACAGGGCTATGTTTTCTTCTTACCTTTTTGTTTTTTATCACTGTCTTGTTTAACCTCGACAAATTTATAAGTCACTGCTTTAAATGAAGCATTCAGAGTTCCTGGATCAGCCCCGCTTTTGCTCTGAACGGCTTTTCTATCCATCGTGATATCTAAAATATTAACGATGCGCGGGAGTTTTGAGACACGATCAAAAAAAACACCCAGATCATGATATTTACCGAGAATTTTCATTTCGACCGGTATTTGGGCATAAAAGTTTTCCATCACTTCTGGCTTTGGCTGAAACAGCAGAATTTCCAGCCCACAATCCCGTGCCAGATTGGAGATATTGGTAAGCAGACTGGGAATTTCGCGGGTATTAGGTAAGAGTGTCAGCGCTTCCTTGAACTGGGCCTCAATCTGCTGCAATTCCTTTTCGAAGCGGGGCAGATCAGCGACTACTTTTTTTAACTCCAGGAGCTCCTTTTGTTTTTTTGCCAGCTCCTCTTGTTTGTCATCTAATGCTGAAAGGCTCGGCATCACGCTCAAATAAATATAAAGCCCTACCATAATGAGAATGACAGCCACAAGAAGGGCGATCTTCTGCTTCTGTGGAAGCTTAAGAATCGTATCGAAATTTACTTGTAGCGCCATACGATGTATTCCTGCCTATTTACCGATGTAGGTTATGATACATTTCAGAGCAAAGTTTTTGAATCCGAGCCCGCGGGAACCCTGTTTTTCTTCAGTATTAATCTTCTCCAGATCAACACTCTTAAAATAAAGGGACTTCTCTAAATTAGTCATATATTTTGAGATGGTTTGATTATCAAGAGCGGTCCCCTCGATTTTTAGTTCCATACCTGATTGCTTCAATGTCGTCAGCCAGAGTTTTCCGGGAAGGTTAACGGACAGCTGGTCCATAATGTGGACGGGCCCGCTTTTGTTTTTTTGCAGGGTTTTTATGATATCCAACTTTTTCAGAAGGGCATCTTTTGTATCTTTAAATGATTTTATTTTTTCAACCGTTGTTTGCTGCCTTTTTATATCCTCAACTGTTTTTGTGATTTCACCAGTAGTGCTGCTTATTTTTAAACTTATGATCGAAAAAGATATAATGATGCCAATAATTATCGGAATAAATGAAAGACAGACTACGATTATATGATCGGTTATTTGCTGTTTTTTTCTTTCTGCTCGATACGGTAACAGGTTAATTTTAATCATCAGTCACCCATACTCCTCAGAGCGAGTCCAACGCCGATAGCTGAAAATGGGGAAATATCCTTTATGTATTCAGCATCGAACATAGTTTCATCATAGGTAATAGCGTGAAATGGATTGATGTACTCAAGGGGAGCATTAACTCGTTTTGCGAAAATCTCTTTGAACCCTCTGGTTTTGGAGCCACCGCCGCTTAAATAAACTTGGCTGATTTCGCCATAGGCAGAAGAGATATAGAAATCAAGAGATCTCTGTATCTCGCTGGTAATGGTTGAAGAGGCACGTTCAATAATATCTTGCAAAAGGTCTTGATTGATACCGGTAATTTGTTCGCCACATTTAAGAGCTTCCGCGTCTTCATAATTTATTGAGAGCTGCTTCTGAATTTCTTCTGTTATATGATTGCCTCCCATGAAAATGTCACGGGTAAACTGAGAAACGCCATTTTTAATGAGGTTAATATTTGTGACGCTGGCTCCCATATCTACGAGTGCAACCGTTGTATTTTCTTCCGGGCTATAGTTGGCAGTAAACATATTTTCCAGAGCAAAAACATCAATATCTATAATAACCGCTTTTAACCCGGCATTCTGGAGAACGCTGACATAGTCATTAATCATTGCCTTTTTTGCAGCCACCAACATAACATTCATCTTATTCTCTTTATCTTCACACGGTCCCAGTATCTGAAAATCAAGATTCACTTCATCCAGCGAGAAGGGTATATACTGCTCCGCTTCAAAGGGAAGAGTTTTTCCCAGTTCATCCTCAGCCATAAGGTCTGTGGTTATCTTTTTAATAATAACGGGATGCCCGGAAATGGATATGGCAACATTTTTATTTTTTATTTTATATTCAGAAAACAGGGCGTTAATAGTCTGCTCTAATAACTCGGCATGAATAATTGTTCCGTTTACAATAGTATCGCGGGGCAGTTTGGCTATACCGATGTTTTTAAGCCTGTAACTATTTTTTGCTCTTTCAAATTCAACTAATTTTACGGAGCTTGTGCCAATATCAAGGCCTATAACATTTTGCGATCTCCCCGCGATTTTTAATTGATGTCGGAAAAACTAGACATTAAAAGACTACAAGGTTATAGAAGCAGAGAGTTGTCAGGGAAAACGCAGAGGAGCGTAGCGAAACGGAGTTTTCCCTGACAGGAGGTCATTTTACCGAGTGGGCTTGGGAATCGGCCTCTTAGGATGGCCTACAAA
>JAPLIX010000416.1 GCA_026388865.1 Pseudomonadota bacterium
TGCTGGACAGCATTCTGTTCCGGGGCTGCCGGAACCTGCAAATCCGTGAGCCGGTTTTCATCGTCGGGGTGCAGCGCAGCGGGACCACCTTCCTCCATCGCCTCCTGGCACGGGATGAAGCACAGTTCACGTCCATGAAATTCTGGGAAATCCTCTTTGCCCCGTCAATTATCCAGAAAAAATTTTGTAACACCCTCGGTGCCCTTGATGCGCTCTGCGGCAGGCCGCTCTACCGGCTGATACGGGCACTGGAAAAACGGTCTCTTAAAAACCTGGCAAAGATACATCCAATCAGCCTGTTCGAGGCCGAGGAGGACGGCATTATCCTGCTGCATATCTTTTCATCGGCGTTCCTCGGCTTTGTGCTGCCGTTTCTGGATGACCTGTGGCCCTACGTTCTGCTCGACCAGGAGATGGAGGATGCTGCGCAGCGGGGGAAAATCATGGCCTTTTACCGGCGCTGCGTGCAGAACCATCTGTACGTGTTCGGGAGAGAAAAGCCCCCCTGTTCAGCGCCATGGTGGGATCGCTGAATGAAACATTTCCCGATGCGAAATTCATCTGCATGGCACGCACCCCTTTTGAAACAGTGCCTTCGGCAGTCAGCCTGCTGACCTTTTATTTCAATACCTTTCTCAGCCCGATAGAGCCCTGCCCGTTTCTTGACCTGCAGATGAAGATGCTTGACTGCTATTATCGCTACCCGCTCACCCGTCTTGACCGAATGCCCGCTGAGCGGCAGCAGGTGATCACCTACCAGGCACTGGTAACGCGTCCCGCGCAAGCGGTGATCGAAATCTATAAAAGCTTCGGCTTTGAGCTATCACCTGCTTTTAATAAGATTATTCAGCGCGAGGAAGAAGAGGCCCGCTCATATAAAAGCAAGCATGAATACTCGCTGGAAAAGTTCGGCCTGAGCCGCGAGCAGCTCGTGGCGCGTTATGAAGATATCTTTGACCGCTTCGGCTTTGAAAAGGCATAGCGGTTGCGTGCCGGGTGCAGGTTCGTTCTGCGCTGCGGTATCGCTTTTTTGTAATATCTCAAGCAGCTCACCATGAATAATTTCTGGCTCTGTTTCGTTCCCCTGTTTGTGGCAATGGATGCGCTGGGGCTTCTGCCGCTCTTTGTCAGCCTGACGCAGGGGCTGGACAGAGCGCGGATCCGGCGCGTCATATTTGAGTCAGTCATCACCGCCATGGTGGTAGCGCTGCTGTTTCTTTTTATCGGCCGCATCATTCTATCGCTTCTGGGCATCACGGTCGCTGATTTCATGATAGCCGGCGGTGCGCTTTTGTTTGTGATTTCCCTGAGCGATTTGATCGGGTCGGAAAAGCGCCGGCTGCAGATCGATCAGGACTCGGTGGGGGCGGTTCCCCTGGGCGTTCCGCTGATCGTGGGGCCGGGAGTGCTCACCGCTACCATTCTCCTCAGCAGCCAGTACGGCACCGGGCCGACGGTAGCTGCTATTGTTTTCAACATTGCCATCGTCGGGATCGTGTTCCTGCTGGCCGATGCAATCATACGGGTGCTGGGCAGGGCGGGCACCCGGACCATATCAAAGCTCGCAAGCCTCATCCTTGCGGCAATCGGGGTGATGATGGTGCGCAAGGGCATCATGCTGCTTGTGGCGGGAGCTTCGGCGTTGCAATAGCTGCGGAGCGTTTAGCTGGCATCTGTTTATTTTTTGCTGAAAGCTGACAGCTGCTTGCGCACAGCTCTTTTTGCGGGGAATCATGCCTAAAACAGTCATCATCAGCGGCGCCACCGGTTTCATCGGCCCGGTGCTGATAAAAAAACTGGTTGCCAGAAATTACCACGTTGTCGTGCTTTCCCGTGATCCGGGGAAAGCGGCAGCTTTCAGCAGCAGTCAGGTTGAGGTTGTCGCCTGGAATGGCAAAAGCGCCAATGGATGGGCCCATTATGCGGACGGCGCATACGGCATCATCAACCTGGCCGGAGAAAATATCGCAGCAAGCAGGTGGACGCCGGCGCGTAAAACGGCAATTCTTGAGAGCAGGCTTGCGGCCGGCAGAGCGCTTACGAAAGCAGTGGCGCAGGCAGCGCGCAAGCCCCGGGTGGTCATCCAGGCATCAGGAATCGGCTATTACGGCAATCGCGGGGATACTGTGCTGGATGAGACATCTTCTGCCGGGACCGGGTTTTTAGCCGATGTGGCAATACAGTGGGAGCGAGCAACTGAACCAATCGAGGCGCTGGGGGTGCGGCGCGCGATCATCCGCACCGGGGTTGTACTCGGCCGCGGCGGCGGATTTCTCTCACGGGTGCTGCTGCCTTTCAAACTCTTCATGGGCGGCTATATGGGAAGCGGCAGGCAATGGCTCTCATGGGTCCACATGGAGGATGAAGTGAGCGCCATCTGTTTCCTGCTGGAACAGGATGCCGCGCAGGGCGCTTTCAATCTTTCATCTCCGCAACCGCTCAGCGCAAAAGACTTCTTTGTTGAGGTGGGAACTGCCCTGCGGCGGCCGTCATGGCTGCCGGTACCGGGCTTTGTCATGCACCTGGCTCTGGGAGAAATGGCTGACGAGCTTATTTTATCAGGGCAGCGGGCGCTGCCCGCACGGCTTCTCGAAGCAGGTTATGCATTTCACTACCCGTCAGCACGGGGAGCTCTGCAGAATATTCTGGGCTGAGGGGTTTTCTGCGCTTTCGGACAGTGGTTTACCGCAGCTCTTCAAAATAGGAATCGGTCACCCCTTCAAGCAGCAGCACTGACGCAACTTTAATGCAGAACGGTTCTGCCTCAGCGCGGGCGGCAAGCTTCTGCAGATGGGGGTGTGCTGCTGCCAGCTGCGCGCGGACCGCGTCTTTTTTCCCCTGATCAGCTATCCTCTGGAATACGCCGCTGACGGTCACCGCTTTCGCCCGGCCTCTCCGGCTGCCAATATCTTCCTCCCGGGTATCGATAAGAACACTCACCTGAGGGTTGGCGAGCAGGTTCTCAAACTTCTGCGTGTTCCTGAGCGTGATCATGTAGAGCTCCCGGCCCTGCTGGTCAGCAGTGTAGGACATCAGGGAGCAGTGGGGCTTGTTGCCGGATACGGTAGCAAGCACGCAGTGACTGTTCCTGCAGATCAAAGCCTGTATATCTTCGCGCATAGATTCTCCTTCTGTTTTACCGGGCAGCGCTACACATGGTTTCGCAACTGAAGCTCTATCGGGTGCGGGTTGAGATAATATTGATCTTTCAGATAGGGCTGGTCGTATTTGCGCACGTAATGGCTGATGAGTGTTACGGGCACAATGAGCGGCAGCATCCCCCGCCGATAGCGGTCAATCGTTTCCAGCAGTTCCTGTTTTTCATCAGCTGAGAGCTCGCCTTTAAAGTATCCCATCATGTGCTGCAGGACATTGCTGTTTTTCCTGGCAGTGGTTTTAATGCGCAGGGCTTCCATCAATAGGGCCTGGTACTGGTCATAGAGGGCTGAAAGTGCATTCTTCTGTGCCGCGGCAACCAGCTTGCCCAACGCCTGATACTGTTTCGGGCTGTGGGAGAGGATGAGGAGCTTGTGCCGGGTATGAAACGCGACCAGCGCGCCGATACTTTTTTTCTGCTGCACTACCTCCCGCCAGCGCTGGCAGGTAAAGATGCGCTCGATGAAATTTTCACGCAGTGCCGGGTCGTGGAGCCGTCCCTCATCCTCCGCCGGCAGCAGGGGAAAGTGCTCCATGAGCGCGCGGGCAAACAGGCCTACCCCTTTTTTTGCGGGAACGCCATGCTCATCATAGACCTTAATGCGCTCCATGCCGCTGCTTGGTGATTTGCTTTTGAAGATAAAACCGCACAGCGGTTCCTTCTCCAGCTCTTCAACCTTGCCGCACGCCCAGGTAAGCATCCTCCCGGTATGGTCCTGCCTGCTATTAACCGTTACCAGTCGCGGCGCATCAGGACTTCCGACCAGGCGCAGGGCCTCGCGGGGAGTGCCAAAGCCGCATTCAACCTCCGGGCAAACGGGAACGTATGCAACATACTGCCCCAGGGTGTCGGTCAGAAACCGGTCCCAGGCGTGCCCGCCGTCATAGCGCACGTTATTGCCGAGCAGGCAGGAGCTTATCCCTAACGTTATTTTATCGTGTGCTGCCATCTATTCCCTCCGGGTGCTGCCGCGGCGGATGCGCGGGAAGCATTACTCACCCTTCCATGGCTTTTTTCCCCTGGAACGGGCTCAAATCCAAAGCGCTCCAGAATATCACGATAGTCTTCCCGTATCCGGTCCGAAGAAAGTCCGCTCTGCTCTAAAGAATAGGTGTGCCCGCTTTTATATTTCCGGGCGCGTTCTGCTTCTGCCTCAAGCACCTTTTGATAATCCGGGGTCAAGCTGCAGCCCAGCCGCTGGTACAGGCCGTAAACGGTCTCGCGGGGGTCCCGGACCAGCGTGTCGTATTTTATTACCGCCTGCTGATCAGTACTCTGCTTGGCCAGTTGCTCCAGAGGATACCGGTACCACATTGAAAGCATTTCCTGTATGGCAGCATGCATGGGAAAAGCTTCAACCGGGCTGGTGAAGAAATGACAAAAATAAGAGATCAGGCTCATGCTGGAAGGAATGGCTTCAAAAGGGTTCCGCACCATGCAGATAATCCGTGCATCGGGGAAGGTGCGGTACAGGGACTCAATCTTGGGGCTGAAGGCCGGGTTTTTAGAGAGGAAGCGTCTCCCCCTGCCAAAGCAGTAGAGGTGCCGCTGAACACACTTTTTATAGAATGCCATAATGCGCTCGCGCTGGCGGCTCGGAAGCTCCAGATCAAACAGGGCTAAGCCGCGGACCTCATCTGCAAAGGGAAACGCAAACGACAGAAAGACAGAAGAAAAGACGGTGAGCAGCAGCAGCTCGTCTTCTTCGGGCTCAAACAGGCTGAGCACGTGCATTCTGCCGAGCTGATTGAACACCCTGTCTTCCCATGAACGCACGATGCGGAACAGGGGACTGCCCAGGCGCCGGTCCAGCATGCCCAGCGCGCACCAGCATTTCTTCTGGATGATAGACGGGGCGAAAAACAGCTCCCATAGCTTCATGCAGGTAAACTGCTGTTCATCTCTGGCCAGAAGGCGGTGCAGAAAGGTTGTGCCGCTGCGGGGAACGCCGACGATAAAAACCGGCGCGGTAACCGCCGCGCGCCGGTAGCGGGGGAAAAAAATCTCGTCAAGCAGCAGACAGGTCCAGTTTATCAGCCCGTTAAGTATGAATAATGGTATCAGCAGACACAGTATTGCGATACGCCGGGGGGTGAGCCGCGCGTTTGTTCCAGCGGAGCAGAACAGTGATTTATACAGTAACCGCAGCAAGAATCTAATCGGCATAGGTTATACGTTTGGCGACGCCCGGCGACGTGGTTATACAGTAACTCCCGTTACTCAGGCAGCGATCGGGAAGAGGCGCGATAAGGATTTGATTAGCACGGAATATAACACAGAGAAAATGTATTGTGTAAGCCGGTCAATACACCATGTGGCAAATGCCGACAGAAAAACCGGCGCTTCCCATGAACAGCATCATCTCCATGTCCCGTTTCAGGCGGCCGTTATCGAGCGCCCAGCACATTGCGGTAGGAATGGAGGCTGAAACCGTATTGCCGAACTCGGGAAACAGATTCACCACCTTATCGCCGAAGTTCAGCTGTTTGGCAAGGTTGTCAATAAGCGATTTGGAGGCTGAGTGGGCAAAGGCAATATCACAGTGCCGCTTCTGCAGTTCCGATGAACTGCAGTACAGCGCCGGCATCATTTCGTTTGCCGCATTAAACAGCTCGGCGCTGTAAGCGAAGAAAACCAACGGGTCAAGCTGCGGGCACTTTTCCGCATCACTATAGGAAGCTATGTTGGGAAGCGGTATCTTGCAGAGGTCATGCTGGCTCGGGTCGGTTTTAAACTCAAAGTACGGGGCAATGCCGGTTTCCCCAGCCGACAGGATTGTTGCGGTTGCGGACTCGCCAATCGTAAGCTGCGCAAAGCGGTACGCTATCTCATCGGGATTTTTGATCGGGCCATGGTACTCATAGTTGAATTCAGCGTTGAGAACCATGATGTTTTTGTACACGCCGTTTTTTATGAAATGGTAACCGATGTGAAGGGCCCGCATCCAGCTCAGACAGGCATCAAGGATGTCAAATCCGGTCGCGTTTGACATGCCGAACTTGTGGAGAAAAAATGTGGCCATTCCCGGCTCCACCCACCCCCGGCCAACGCCGACATAGATCAGCAGGTCAATATCATCGGGCCTCATCTGAGCGCCTTCAAGAGCCTGCTGTACCGCTTTTTGCGCATAGTCGTAGGCCCGATCGCCGTTATTGCGGCGGCGCCGCTCCCGGCTACCGGAGATGCGGAACAGCGCATTGACCGTGCTTTTGACTTTCTCCTTCTGCCCATCGTATAAAAACGGGGCGCTGAGTTCCATCAGCTCCTGCAAAATCTCAGCATTGGTAACAACGCGCTCTGGCATGCTGCAGCCGATACCCAGGATTTTCATCAGGTCACCCTTTTCTGCAATAGGTAGTGCGGTCTAACATAATATGATAATGCTGTTTTGTGTTCTGTGTACTGGTACTGCAGATTTTATAGCAGAGGAAACGGATATTTTGCAATATAATTTCCCGGCCTCTTTATTTAAAGCTGCAGGGAACACGGGTTTTAACAGGCTGTTGAAAAACACCCATCTGCTTCGTTGCGCTCATTCCTCGTCATTGCGACGTACTGGAGAGTACGCCTCATTCCTCACGATTTCGCGCGCCTTGCATCTGGATGTTTTTGACCAGCCCGGGAACTACTTTTTCAACAACCTGTTAGAAAAGGGCAGCTACTTTTTATAGGCTTTTATCCAGTCTATCTCAAGTTTGAACGGGCCCTTCTGCTTGTCCGCGATGAGAAAACCAAAAGACTTCACCTTTTGGGCGTCTATCGGCTCCACATCGTCCATAACGCTTCCGCGGAAGGTGGGGACGAATGTCTTGAAAGGAAATTTTATGATACTCCAGGCATTGTTTTCAGTGTTGAACGGGGCCTGATACGTGAACCCGGAAAAAGCAGTATCGGTCTTTATTGTAAATTTATAGCGTTTGCCGTCACCTTTTACCCGGATAGCGATGCCCTCAAATCCGCTCAGGTTATAATCGGCCGGCATCGAGCTCGCCGATGCAAAGCCGCCGAAGTTCTCCAGGGATACCGTGCCGGTGAACAGTGCGGAGCCCTGGCTGCCGGCTTTTACAGCGCTCTGTGACACGCCGCCCATAACGACATCATCGATGGTCCGCCATTGCTGTACTGCAGCAGGGTTATCAAAATTGAAGATAAGCTTTTCTTTTTCCTCAGCACTCATGACTGTTTCTCCTGTGAGTAGAATAATGAACAGCAGCGCCCCTAGACACGCCAATATACCGTTCTGCAGGATGTGGTTACGTGTGGTGCAGTGCATAACTTGAAACCTCCCCGCGACGGTTGCATCACGGCTGATGAATTAATATCTCGCCCAGGTACCCGTCCACGCTCACTACGGTATTGTCTTTAAGCTGGCAGGCCCCGGACACTGAGACCACCGCCGGGATGTTATATTCCCGGGCAATGATGGAGCTGTGGGACAGGATGCCGCCTGATTCCGCAATGAGGGCCCCGGCTTTGGTAAACAGCGGTGTCCAGCCCACATCAGAATAGGGGATGACCAGAACACTGCCTGCCTCAACCTTGGCAAAATCCTCAATGCCGCGCACCACTTTCACGGCCCCGCGGTAATATCCCCGTGACGTGGGAGTGCCCTTCAGACGGCTGCCGGTATGATTCATAAGCGGCGGCGGGTGGTCGCCGTAAATAGTATTGGGAAGTGTTATGTCCCGGCATTCCTGAATCTCGCGCTTGCGCACGGTGATAGCCTCTGCGTGAACCGGATCCATATGACCTTTCTCTATAATGGTTTTTATTTCGTCACGGCAGAGGTAAAAAATGTCAGCCCGTTCCGCGAGAAAGCCGCGTGCTGTCAGCTTATCTGCCAGGGCCAGAAAACAGGTGCGAAACAGGCCGTAGCCGAAGGTGTACAAGAAGCTAACCTCTTCCCGGCAGAGCCTGAAGAAGCGGGCTTTATGATAGAGCGGGCTGAGCAGCATGCGGCGAAGTGCTGACATGCGCAGCTCCTCATAGCAGATATTTCTCGCTGACTGGTTTTCGGCCTGCTGCGAGGTGGTGATTATCCTGAGAATAACGTCCGGGTTTTCCCGCCACGGTGCTGCCGAGAAATCATTGCCGCTATCGCTTAAATGGCCGAAGCGCTCCAGGAACCGGGTCAATTCCTTCTGCAGGTGAGCGATGCCGGGAAGCGCGCAGAACTCTTTATAGGTGCTGCCGGCAATCTGCTCCTTTAACCCGTCGGAGAGCTGCCGGAACTGCTGGTTCATGACCAGCATATGGATGGCAGGGTCAAACTCTTTCAGCTCTTCCATGCCTTCGGTCAGGTCAAAGCAGGTAAAATCAACGCCCAGCTTCTTCAGCTGCCACTTGAGCAGCATATTATAGAAGCCCATCAGCAGCTGAACGACAATATTATAATAGGCGGTCTGCCGGGATAAGACAAACAGCTTATCTATTTCGGCAATCAGCTCCGCCTCGCTCAGCCGGTCTACGGGAGCGCTGCAGAACGCCTGGTAGCGTGCTTTCATCTCCGGGAAGAGAGCCGGGAACTTCCGGGCATAGCGAATCTTCCCCAGGGTAAAGCGCAGAATGCGGGGCAGGCGCAGCAGCATTTTCGGCGTGAGCCTGAACGAGGGTTTTTCAGCCCCTTCCAGATAAATGCCCATGAGCAGCTCAATGGTTTCAGGAGGCAGCCCCAGGGCGGCAAAGATGCTGCCGATCACGCCCATGTTAAAATAGGCGCGATAATAAAAGGGTTTGGCAAGTGCCTGGGCGTCAATGTCAAGATCACCGATCAGCTCGGAGAGAAATTGTTTCCAGGCGCTGTTGACCATCGGCACATTGATTGACCAGACCAGTGGCTTGATGATGCCCGGGAGAACTTCCTTGGCTATGTAATTTGAATACACATTGAGGTTCCTGAGCGAGGTGATCTCCCGCAGCTGCACCCAGTAGAGTGTGGCACCGTCATAGGCCCACTCGAGATCCACCGGCTTGCCGTAGGCCCGGGCAATTTCCTTAGTCCGGGTAACGACCTCATGAATGGTGTCACGGGGCAAATCTTCATGCTCGGGGAGCGCTATCCACTCTCCCCATTTATGAATCCAGCGCTGCGGGGTGACGCCTTCCTGAAGCAGCGCACCGCTGCTGCCCGTGACCGCTTCAACCACCGTCTCATCCATGCCGGTGATGGGGTTTCTGCTGAATGACACACCGGAAAACTTCGGGGCCACCATCTCCTGGATAATCACCGCCATTTTCAGGCTGTCCTGATCGATGCCGATTTTTTTTGCATATGACTGCACGCCCGGGGCAGCGGTTGACTCCCAGATGGTGCGGATGGCAGCTACCATGGCATCGATGCCGGTGACCTTGAGGATACTTTTAAACTGGCCGGCAAAGGAATACTGCTGGCCGTCCTCAACATTTGCTGAAGAGCGCACCGCATATGCGGTATGCGGCTGCATCAGGGAAGCAAGCTCTGCTGTAACGGCCGCTGTTATGTTCGCATCCCCTTTGCGGAATTGCGAAAAGGCGTCCCAGGTGCAGACCCAGGTCGGGGGCACACGATAGCCCCGCTTCATCAGGAACCCCAGGGCATGAGCCTTGGTGCCGATATTGTGCGGATGCTGTTCCTCTTTGAGATTACGGATGTAGCGAGTCCGCATCTTTTGCCCCTGCCCTTTGTTGGAAGACATGGTAATACGCAAAATCATCTTTACGGATATAACCGGTGAGCAGAAATAGGATGCTGGTGAGAATGCCGAATGCGGCAAAAACAGGATCCCGCTCAACCAGATAGATGATACCCGGGATGCAGATGAGCTGCAGCTTTTTAACGATAATGTTGGTGCGTGCCCAGACAGCGAGGGCTCCCCAGGTGGTGAGCATCATGACGCCGGCAAGGGGAGAAAGAATAAGGATGGTCCAGATGGCGACGGTGCTGCCTTTGCCGCCCCTGCCTTTAAGAAACAGTGAAAAGCTGGTGCCGACCAGCGCGCTGAACGCAGCCAGCAGCATGCTGAAAAGATCTTCTCCAAAGAGAAACCGTGCTGCATAAATCGGCAGGGCTGCCTTTGAGATTTCACCCATGAGGGTGATGATGATTGCCCCGGTACCGCCAATCTTGTAGGCATTGGTCACGCCGATATTGCCGGTCCCCTCCTCAGTCAGCTTTTTACCGGTGAGAAGCCGGGTTGCCAGGTAGGCAAAGGGTATGGCGCCGTACAGATATGAAGCGATTGAGAGAAGGACTATTTTCATGCATCACGCTCAACCGGCTGCAGAGCCCTGCTGTCGGTGGATGTGCGGGACGAATATATTTTACATAATAATGCCATTATTTTTTATGTGCGCCCGGTTGCTTAAAAATAATTGAATGATATA
>JAPLIX010000057.1:0-3863 GCA_026388865.1 Pseudomonadota bacterium
ATGAATTTGCCACCCAGCTGGGTTGAGGTATATGCATTTTAAGGAAAAGGAAGTGCCATGAAAGCAACCATTGCTGATCTGAGATATAAAATGAGAGATATTCTTAAGGCGCTTGAAAGAAAAGAAAAAGTCGCGATTATGTATCATGGCAAGCAGAAGGGCGTTATTGTCCCATCTTCGGCAGCAAAGGATACCAGAGTGAGTGAGCATCCGTTTTTTGGCATGCTCCCGCAGGATACGGATGTGCATGAGGTAATGGCAGGGCTTCGCGGAGGAAGGTGTCGTGCTGTTTGATACGGATGTTCTTGTTTGGGTGTAAAAAAGCAATAAGAAGCATTTCAAGAGTATTGTCGGGCTGGACTTAAAGATATTTAATCCATAATTGCTAACTTTGCAATAAAAGCGTACCCCCCTCTTGATATATAAATATACTGAATGTACCCTTACGGTTATTTAACCATAAAGGAGATACAGCACAATGAAACAAGAAGAGGCAGAGCAGGATATGAAAAGAGCTCAAGTTCAGTGATAAATGAAATGAACAGTTCTTTCCCTTCAAGGGAGCTGAAAACTTTTTCAGAACCCAAAATTGAGAGAACAACATTCGTATCGAGCAGAAGTTTATTACCACTCATTTCTTAATCTTTTCTGAAACGCAAGAGGGTCTTCTCTTAATATTACAGAGTGAGCAAATTTATGCAGATCGGCACGTTTAATCTTGTAGGCGCGAGGTCCCTTCGTTTGGTATTCAGGCTCATCAATTATTGTCAGCAGGACCCGAGCCTGTTTCGTGCCGAGTTTATCGCCCACAGGATATATCCGGCCATTCTTGTATAGTGCTTCTATGGTTTTATACATGGCAGCCTCTTGAAATAACAGATTGATTTTATTTAATTATAGGGAAAAGCAGACTTTGTGTCAAAGATAATGTGTGTAATCACAAGAGTGAGCAGCGTGTCCTGGGCGATGAGTCATTATTTTTTTGTTTTTCTCAGCACTAAGAACTCATTACGCAGTCTTCAATCATAGCCTTGATGGCGGATTTCATTTCAGAAAGTGTTTCTTCATAGGTTTCACCCTGCACATGGCATCCTGGAATGGATGGGCATGTAGCAAAATATCCGCCTTCTTTACACGGTTCAATGGCTACGGTAAATGAATATTCTTTTTTCATAATGATCCTTTACATGAAGTTGCGTATTGTCAAAAATTAACCACAGAGCACACAGAGAAAATATTATTGTGCAAGAAGTTAACAGAAATGCTGTTGCCTCTCTCTGTGTCCTCTAAATTATTATTTTTTCTCCTCTAATTTTTCTGGTACATTTATATATACAGCACACTACCTTTTCTGCCAACCGTTCTCAAGAGCTTCTGTATCACTACCCCTTCTATGCTGTAGAACAGCGGCGGGTGTTTCATACCGCTCATTCTTTTGGATACCACAGAGAATTTCCCAGTGCCCTCTGTGGTTTCTTTTCAACAACTTTTGACAGTACCTTGAGTTGCGATATACATAAAGTATATTGATGAGGATTGAAGATAGTCAATAGAAAAGATTATATATCGCACAGCACTTTTTTCAGGTATTCCCCGGTGTAGGATTTTTTACTCCTGGCAATTTCCTCCGGCGTGCCGCAGGCAATCATATGTCCCCCCCGCTCCCCGCCTTCAGGGCCCAGATCAATGATATGATCGGCGGTCTTGATAACTTCCATGTTATGCTCAATCACAATAACCGTGTTGCCGCGGTCAACGAGGCTGTTCAGCACTTCAAGGCTCACATCGGCGAAATGAAGGCCGGTGGTCGGCTCGTCAAGTATGTACAGGGTTCTGCCGGTGCCCCGCTTGCTCAGCTCGCGAGAGAGCTTCACCCGCTGCGCCTCCCCGCCGGAGAGCGTTGTCGCCTGCTGGCCGAGGGTGATATAGTCAAGGCCCACATCGCTTAAGGTCTGCAGTTTGGCGCGCAGCGACGGGATGTTTTCAAAGAAGTCAAGCGCCTGCTGCACGGTCATCTCCAGCACACCTGAAATATTTTTGCCGCGGTAGCGCACCTCAAGCGTTTCCCGGTTATAGCGCTTGCCTGCGCACACATCGCAGGTAACAAAGATGTCGGGGAGAAAGTGCATCTCTATCTTCACCACGCCGTCTCCCTGGCAGGCCTCGCAGCGGCCGCCCTTCACGTTAAAGCTGTAGCGGCCCGGCTTGTAGCCGCGCATTTTTGACTCAGGCAGCAGGGCAAAGAGGTCGCGGATGTCGGTAAAAACGCCGGTATAGGTGGCCGGGTTGGAGCGGGGCGTCCTGCCGATGGGTGACTGGTCAATATTTATGACCTTATCGATAAATTCCGTGCCGGAAATTATTTTGTGCGCGCCGGCATGCTCTTTACTGCGGTACAGGCGCTGGGCAAGCGCTGGAAAGAGGGTGTCAATGATAAGGCTGCTTTTCCCTGAGCCGGAAACCCCGGTGACGCAGATGAAAAGCCCGAGCGGAAAGCTGACATCAATCTGCTTTAAATTATTTTCAGCAGCCTGCTTTATTACGAGCTCTTTCCCGTCAGGTTTTCTGCGGCAGGCAGGCACCGGGATTGATTTCGCGCCGGACAAATACTGCCCGGTGAGTGATCTTTTATTTTTAATAATCTCCCGCGGCGTTCCCGTAGCCACCACCTCGCCGCCGGTGATTCCCGCGCCCGGCCCCATGTCTATAATGTGATCGGATGCGCGGATGGTCTGCTCATCATGCTCGACAACGATGACTGTGTTGCCGAGATCGCGCAGCCGCTTGAGCGTGGCAATGAGGCGCGCGGTATCGCGGGCATGCAGGCCGATGCTTGGCTCATCAAGCACGTACAGGACGCCGGACAGGCCGGAGCCGATCTGGGTTGCCAGCCGGATGCGCTGCGACTCTCCTCCCGACAGGGTGGCCGCGGTCCGGTCAAGGCTGAGATAATCAACCCCGACATTGGAGAGAAAGGTGAGCCGCTCTTTAATCTCTTTTAACAGCGGCGCGGCAATCTTCCCGTCCCGCCGCGACAGCTTCAGCCGGGAGATGAACGCAAGCGATTCCTCAACCGTCATGGAGATGAAATCGTGAATCGAGGTGCCGTTTATTTTAATATGCAGGCTTTCCCGGCGCAGCCTTTTTCCCCCGCAGTCAGGGCAGGGGAGCTGGTTCATGTAGACTTCAATCTCTTCCCGGATGGCATCTGAGTTTGTTGCCCGGTAGCGGCGCTCAAGATTGCCGATCACCCCTTCAAATGATTTTTTAAACTCAAAATGGCGCTCGCCGTCCTGGTAGAGAAACGGTACTTTTTCACCTTTTGAGCCGTAGAGGAGCACGTCGCGGACGGTCTTCGGCAGGTTCTTAAACGGCGCTGCCAGATCAAAGCGGAAGTGGCGGGAGAGCGCCTCAAGCATCTGCTTAAAAAAGGACGACTCACGCCGCGCCCAGGGAACGATAGCGCCGTCTTTAAGAGAAAGGCCCGGATCAGGAACAATGAGGTCAGGGTCAAAGACCATTTTAGCGCCCAGGCCCAGGCAGGCAGGGCATGCGCCGTAGGGGCTGTTAAAGGAAAACGTCCGGGGTGAAATCTCCGGGTAGCTCACCCCGCAGTCAACGCAGGCAGAGCGCTCATTTAAAAAGAACTCTTCTTCGTCAGCCGGCGCAACCAGGACCATGCCCTGGCCGAGCTGCGCGGCGGTCTGCAGGGAATCAGCAAGGCGCTTTTCAATGCCGTCTTTTACTACCAGGCGGTCAATGACCGCTTCGATTGAGTGGGTGATATTTTTATCAAGATGAATAGCTGTGGGGAGCTCATGGATGGTGCCGTCAATGCGCACGCGGACAAAACCGTCCTTCTG
>JAPLIX010000057.1:3891-6944 GCA_026388865.1 Pseudomonadota bacterium
CCTGCCGCGCACCAGGGGCGAGAAGATGATGAGTCTGGTGCCGGATGGCAGGCTCATGATCCGGTCCACCATCTCCTGGATGGTCTGGGAGCTGATCTCTTTTCCGCACTGATAGCAGAAGGGCTTTCCTGCCCGGGCAAAGAGCACCCGCAAATAGTCATATACTTCGGTGATGGTGCCGACGGTTGAGCGCGGGTTTTTGCTGACTGATTTCTGCTCAACCGATATGGCCGGGGAGAGGCCTTCGATGGATTCCACCTCGGGCTTCTGCATCTGCTCCAGAAACTGGCGCGCGTAGGCCGAGAGCGATTCCACGTAGCGACGCTGGCCTTCGGCATAGATGGTATCAAAGGCGAGCGATGATTTACCGGAGCCGCTCAAACCGGTGATAACCACGAGCCGGTTCTTCGGGATCTCAAGCGAGATGTTCTTCAGGTTGTGGACCATGCTTATTTTTTCTTTGATTCAGATGGTGTCCTGATTGACAAACAGATACAGTATTATATAATCCTTTTCAAGCAAGAACAAAAGAGGGAAGAGATGCTTGACGAGAAACAGAAGCTGAAAAGAATCATCGCTTTCGGGCTTGAGATCACCCATATTAAAGACCTTGATCTCATTTTGGAGCGGATTCTTGCAGAGGCGCGCCATCTGGTGAATGCCGACGCCGGCTCCATATATATTAAGAACAACGACCTGCTGCACTTCACCTGCACCCAGAATGCGACCCAGCAGAAGCAGCTGCCCCCCGGCAGGAAACTGATCTATACAACCTTCACCATTCCGGTGGATAATACGTCCATAGCCGGCTATGTGGCAGCGACCGGCATGCACCTGAATATTGAAGACGTAGGCAGCCTGCCTGCTGCGGTGCCGTATTCATTCAACAGGCAGTACGATGTGCTCTCCGGCTATCGCACCCGCTCGGTTCTGGCCATTCCGCTGAAAACTNCCATTCCGCTGAAAACTCCCCGCGACGACACGGTCGGGGTACTGCAGCTCATCAACGCGCTGAATGAAAACAATCAGGTCATCGCCTTCGCCGCGTTTGATGAGCCGCTGATCAACAGCTTTGGCAATTATGCCGCCACGGCCATTGAACGGGCTCAGATGACCCGCTCAATTATCCTGCGGATGATTCGCATGGCAGAGCTGCGTGACCCGGAGGAGACGGGCGGCCATGTAAGCCGGGTCGCCTCCTATGCCATGGAAATCTATGAAACGTGGGCGCTTAAAAAGGGGATGCCGCTGTACGAGATCGAGCGCAACAAGGATGTGCTGCGGATGGCTGCCATGCTCCATGATGTGGGGAAAATTGCTATTTCTGATACCATCCTGAAAAAGCCCGAGCGCCTTGACAGCGGTGAGTTTGCAACCATGAAGCAGCATGCTCGCCTGGGAGCCCGGCTCTTTTCCGACAAGAATTCAGATTTTGACGAAGCCGCGTACCTGGTGGCATTGACCCATCATGAACGCTGGGACGGCGGCGGGTATCCCGGGCATATCAATCCCGCAGACGGCAGCCCCCTGCCGGGCTATGAGCTGGCAAACGGTGCAGCGCGGGGGAAACAGGGCGAAGAGATTCATCCCTTTGGCCGGGTGACGGCTATTGCCGATGTCTACGACGCGCTTTCTTCAAAGCGCTCCTACAAATCTCCCTGGGAGGAATCAAGAATTATTGAGATGTTTCAGCAGGAAGCGGGTAAACAGTTTGACCCGGAGATGGTAGAGGCGTTATTTTCCTGCATGGAGGTAATACAGAACATCTCCCGGCGCTATCCTGCATAACGCGTATGCTCCCCTGCATCGCCAGCCGGCAGCTTTTTTAATCCGCTTAATCTGGAGAAGACTCTTTATTACGGCACCCCTGATTTTTATCACGGGGACTGGCTTTGCCGCGCTGCTGCCATGCGGCTGGCAATGGTGATGGCTTGTATAAGGCTTGATGGATTGGCAATGCCTTTTCCGGCGATATCATAGGCAGTGCCGTGGTCAACCGAGGTCCTGATGATGGGCAGGCCGAGGGTAATGTTGACCCCGTCTTCAAAGTGCAGAAGCTTCAGCGGGATAAGCCCCTGATCGTGGTACATGCAGACCACTGCGTCATAACGACCCTGCGCGGCATAGTAAAAGAGCGTATCAGCAGGATACGGGCCTGAGACATTGACGCCCCGCTGCTGCGCCCGCGTGATGGCCGGTAGTATTGTCTCCGCTTCTTCACCGCCGAACATGCCTTCCTCTCCCGCGTGCGGGTTGAGAGACGCTACGGCAATCCGCGGAGCGGGCAGGCGGAAATAGTTCTTCAGCCCCTCAGCGGTGATGAGCACGGTGTTCAAAATTTTTTCCCGGCTCAGGAGCCGAGGCACCTGACTTACGGCGCAGTGAATGGTCACCAGCACCACGCGCAGTTTCTCCCCTGCGAGCATCATCACCACGTCCTGCGTATCGGTGAGCCGGGCCAGCATCTCCGTGTGGCCGGGATACGGGTAGCCGCCCTCCTGCAGAGATTTTTTATTTATGGGCCCGGTCACCATGGCATCAATTTCACGGCACATGGCCATGGCAGCAGCCCGGACAATATACGTCCCCATGGCAGTGCCGGTCTCTTTATCCGGGTGACCGTAGCGCAGCGTATCCGGATTAAGGCGCGAGAGGGAAAAGATATCAAGGGTCCCGAAGGTGAACGCAGCCTGCCGCGGGTCTTCAATGACGTGGATGGCGAGCGGGGAATGGAGGGCCTTTTTTTCTTTTTCCAAAACTGCCGTGTCTCCCAGAACAACCGGCCGGCAGCGGCGATATACGTCCTCGCACGACAGCGCCTTGATCACCACTTCAGGCCCGATGCCGACGGGATCGCCCATGGTGATGCCAATGAGCGGAAGAGCATGCGAGGCGGTATTCATGTGTTACCTCTTTTTATAAACATCCTCTTCCTCAAACATCTTTTCTCCCACGAGTGCCAGGCCGCCGGATTCCCATTTGCGGTAGAAGCAGCTCCGGTAGCCGGTGTGGCAGGCGGCAACAATCTGCTCCACCTTCATGAGCACGCAGTC
>JAPLIX010000255.1:0-1785 GCA_026388865.1 Pseudomonadota bacterium
CATAAAAAAGGTCAATACAGTCCCCGGCCAGATGGCCGCCTTTAACGACTACGTGGTGCGGCCCCATGGCTTTTATCTTCTTTGCCGCAGCTTTCATGGTTTCGATTGAATCAATGCTGAATCCGCACAGAAGGGATGCCTCATCAATGTTGGGCGTGACAACAAGGGCAAGCGGGAACAGGTCCCTTATCACCGCTTCTATGGCCGGCTCCTGGAGCAGGGTAGCTCCTCCCTTTGCCTTCATAACCGGGTCCACCACTGCGGCAGCAATGCCATAGTCTTTTATTTTGCGTGCTACCGAGCGCACAATAGCGGCCGTAAACAGCATGCCGGTTTTTACTGCATCGGCTCCGATGTCTTGCATGACCGCATCAATCTGCTGTTCTATGAATTCAACGGGGATGGGGAAAACCGCTTTAACCGTCAGCGTGTTCTGCGCGGTAAGGGCCGTAATGGCTGTCATGGCAAAGCCGCCACAAAGGGTTATTGCCTTTACATCCGCCTGTATTCCGGCACCGCCCCCGGAGTCTGATGCAGCGATGACAAGGATTTTTTTCATTATCAACCGCAGAGATCGCTGAGAACGCAGAGCTGCAGGCAGCTTATTTTGCCCGGTAACCTCTGTGTCCCCGGTGGTGAACAAAGCATAAAAAACAGAATGACGCGCCGTTACCGGCGCGTCGGTTAAGAACATATACGGTACGAATAAAACGTATCAGAAATCCCTGTTTTTATCAAGCGGTTTTGTTTTTACCTTGAGTGCGTCAGAAGTTCATGGTATCGTTTAAAAAACTTTAAGGGTTCCAGGGACAAGGTTACATTGCGGAATGCGGAGTGAAGAATGCGGAATTATAAAAATCGGGTTCATATTCACCAATCCGAATTCCGCAATCCGCAATAGGTAGAACCCTTGACTCTTTGACCCTCGAATCCCGAAAGCCTTCGGGAAATCCTCGGCCCTTTTTTTACATGGAAACTGTTGGCCAATTTCTGAAAGCCGGAAGAATACAGAGCAATAAATCTCTGGATGAGATTGCCCGTGAGACAAAGATCCGCAAAGGGCTGCTTGAGGCAATAGAGGAAGACCGTCACGAGCTGCTGCCGCCGCGCATCTATCTGCGGGGCATGATAAAACTTTTTGCCCAGGAAGTGGGCGTTGACATCAATGAAGTGCTTGATAAGTTCGAGGCGGTCAGGCCTGATAAGGCCGGGGTCGAAAAGAGCAGGGACGTAAAAAAATCGCTCCAAACCTCGGCACCGGGAACCTATATACCGCTTTTACTCATTATTGGTATTGCCTTCCTGGTCTATTTTTTCCTGACAAATAAAAATGGGGTGCAGGATGAACCGTCCCGGGTGACCGCGCCTCCCGAGAAGGTCGTTGCCAAGGCATCCACCTCAGTACCTGTTGCCACAACCACCACGGCAACAGAAACCGCTCAGCAGGACAAGAATGTTAAGAACTCCACTTCTCCTGCTGCAGCTTCTCCCCCCACCATCATACCAGCACCTGCGTCCCCGCAGCCTGCCGGTCCATTCACCATCAGATTTGAAGCACAGGCCCTGACCTGGATAAGAATTCAGGCTGACCAGGAGAAGCATTTTGATATTCTGCTGCAAGCCGGTGAGTCTTATAAGCATTCCGCCGCCAGGACCATGAACGTGCGGCTGGGGAATGCGGGCGGTGTTACCATCCGTGTTAATGATAAGCTGCTGGCAAAGGCGGGAAAGCCCGGCGAAGTTGTGAACCTGCAATTTCCGGATGCAACACAACAACTGCAGCAA
>JAPLIX010000255.1:1817-2852 GCA_026388865.1 Pseudomonadota bacterium
GCAACCACGGTAGCCGGCAGTAATTTTGTGAAGTCGCGTATCATAACCCTCATCACTGATTTTGGAACAGCTGACACCTATGCGGGTGTCATGAAAGGGGTGATTCTGTCTATCAACGCTATAGCTATGGTTGTGGACATTACCCATGAGATTGCTCCGCAGGATGTTTGGGGCGCATGCTTTGCCTTGCATACAGCGTATCCCTGGTTCCCGAAAAAAACAATTCACCTGGTGGTCGTTGATCCCGGCGTGGGAAGTGAGCGCCGCCCCCTTTTAATTGAGACAAAGAATTATTTTTTTATCGGGCCGGACAATGGCGTTTTCTCTGCCGTACTGGCCGGGCAGGGGAAGAAGTCAGTATATAAGATTACGGATAGCGCCTTTCTTCTCCCTGAAGTAAGCGCTACGTTTCATGGCAGGGATGTTTTTGCCCCGATTGCGGCCCATCTTGCAAAAGGGATTCCACCTTCGCGCATGGGCACTGTGGTTTCTGATTATGTGCGGTTAGACTGGCCTCAGCCAATGGCAGTCAAAGCAGGCACGGTGGAAGGTCAGATACTGCATATTGACCGCTTCGGCAACCTCATTACGAATTTTTCAAGGCCATACGTCCGGGAATTAACCGGCGGCAGTGATTTTTATGTCAGGTACGCCGGGAAGTCCATCAATCAGGTTGTGCCTTCTTACGCATATGCAAAACCAGGACAGCTGTGCAGTGTTTTTGGAAGCAGCAATTTTCTTGAGATTGCTGTTGCCGGCGGCAGCGCCGCTGCGCTGCTCAAAGCCAGACGGGGAGACCCGGTTATGCTTCTGAAAAAATAAATTACTATGCACGTTCGATATACCAATTCCGTATTCCGCAATCCACATTCCGCATTATTTACAGGGAGGCATTATGAAAGATCTTACCAACAAAGAAATGGTTGACCTGATGCACACCGTAGGCGATGGCGTGCTGGCACTCTCAGACGGCAAGGCCCCGTACTGTATTCCGTTCGGCTTTGTTTTCATTGAGAATCATGTCTATCTTTCCAT
>JAPLIX010000176.1:0-4777 GCA_026388865.1 Pseudomonadota bacterium
TTTTTATCAGCGCGACCTGGGCCAGTATATCAGCCTTTCGGGACAGCTGAGTAAACGCAACGCCGTCCCCTCATCCAAGACCACTTCCCTGTTCAGCGTGATCGTGCTGCCCGGTCATGTCGAGGTTCGCAGCGGCACGGTTACCGTGAAAAGCACTGCCCGGGAGTTTCCTCAGCCGGTTACCGTTGCGCTCGACCATGTGCAAATGCTGATCAGCGATGTGTCGCCGTTATTTTCATTTCCCTTTAGTATTACTGCGCGCATTAACCGAAATGATGCTTCCGTGTTTACTTTGAACGGGAAAATATCTGTTCCGAAAAGATCCCTTACGGCAGATATTTCCCTTACGAACGCCGATCTTTCAATCCTCAGGGAGTATCTGAATCTCTATAAGATTCCGGTGCAGGGAGGGATCGTAAGCATTGATTCAAAACTGGAAATAGATAAGTTCGAGTCCGTTAAATTGACAGGAAATGTGCATTTGCAGGGGGTGTCGGTAGGCATCGCTTCATTTATTGATAAGGAGGCACAGCAGCAGATTTATTTAGAGGGTGCTGAGGCAAAGCTTAATTTTGCCACGGTGTGGGATATTCCCAAACAACTGCTGACCTTTCAGAAGATAGAGGGAACAGTTTTTTCCGGAGCATATCATGGAGAGGGCTTTATTAAAGGAATTGGCACGGACCCGTATGTAAAGCTGGTGCTCAAGGCAGACGACTTCCCCCTGGAAAATATTTTCCGGCACCTGCCGCGCAATCTTCCGTTTATGCTGGATCAGGCAAGCATTTCAGGCAAGGCTGACCTTACCATGAATATGGAGGGTAAATTGCCGGATTCGGTTTTCACCAAATTCAGGATTATGTTCAAGGGGAATCGCATTAACTATAAGCCCCTGGGCGGTTATCAGCCAGACATAGAAGGGATCGGGTTAGTTGATAATACTAAAATATCTCTGAGCGATCTGAAAATCGGGATCAAGAAATCAACCATCACCCTTGCAGGAGAAATTCGCAACTATATGGCGGGGCCCCCCCAGGCAAGCATTAATATCGTGTCGTCAAACATTAATGCAGCTGATTTTCTCTTGAGCGATAAAACCACACCGGAAGAGGCTGAAAAAGAGGAGGTGGGGCCCTTTGATCTCAGGGGACTTACCCTCGGGGGGCCTATTGATATGGGCAGCATCTCTTTTGCCGGGATGGCGATCAATAACCTGAACGGCACCTATACCCTGGAGGGAAATCAACTGCATCTAAAGGAACTCATGGGCTCCATAGGTGAGGGAGCGTTCAAGCTTACCGGCCTGGTCGACCTGGGGGTCAAAGGACTTGATTACTCTCTTAACCTGCGACTGGATCAGGCATCACTGAAAAACCTGGCCCAGGCACTATCGCCCTCCTATCAAAGTTTTGTAGATGGAACGATTTCCGGTACCTGCACCTTGAGCGGGAATGGGGTGACGCCGTTGCGTTTCATGAAGAACCTGCAGGGAGATGGACTCTTTACCATGCGTGATGCTCTGATCAAGGGATTGCCCAGCATGGGCACCATTGCCTCGTTTATAAGAATGGACGGAGGCGACGGCTTCCGCTTTGACCAGGCGCAGGTGCAGTACAAACTGCATGATGGTGCGGTTGACGTTGATGGGTCGTTCACCAACCAGGACCTTGGTTTTTATCCTGCTGGTCAGATTGGCCTTGACGGTTCTCTGAATGTTGACACCATCATGAAAATTTCTCCCAATCTGGCAGGGCGCATGGTGAGCGATAAAATCAGACAATACCTCCCCCAGGAAGACGGGTGGACCGTGCTTCCGGTGGAGATCAGGGGCAATGTTAATAATTACCGGGTAGCACTGAAAAAAGATGTGATGGATATATTTATTGAAAAAGTCCTGCCCGCGGTTTTAAATGACCTGCTCAAAGATAAGGTAAACAAAAACTCCCCGTGAGCTGATCAGGGACCGGCTACAGGATAAGCCAGGGCTGGGGGAGAAAAATTTTTTCATAGGTGCTGAAGGCGTAACGGTCGGTCATGCCGGCGATAAAATCGCACACCTGGGTGTGCAGGTCTTCGGTGCCCGGGCTTTTTCCCGCCTCCTGGAAGAAACGGTCACTGTGCTGCAGATAGTAATCGAAGAGTTCCGTAATGATTTTTGACGCCCGCGTAAAATCCTGCAGCAGCCCCGGAAGATAATAGACCCGGTCGTTTAGAAACCGGCGCAGCTTTCGTGCCGCTTCAATCGCTTCCCGGCTTACCGAAATTTTCTCCAGGTTGTTTTTCTGCGTAGTGGTAATAATATCCCGCACCATGGTGTCAATTCTTTGCGAACTGGTGGTCCCGAGAATTCCGATAATGTCGCGCGCGCCATCCATGATGTCTTCATGAGTCACCAGCCCCGCCCGCAGCGCATCATCAAGATCATGATTTATATAGGCAATGGTGTCGGCGATACGCACGATCTGACCTTCAAGGGTGCCGGGAATCAGTTCAGGGTCATTGGGCAGAATTTCTCCCTCCCGTTTTGAGTGCTTCAGTATCCCCTCCCGCACTTCATGGGTGAGATTGAGCTTTTCCAGCTCATCCACCACCCGCAGGCTCTGCTCGGGATGACGAAACCCCCCGGGCATGATTTTATTTAACACCTCTTCACCCGCATGGCCGAACGGCGTGTGTCCGAGGTCATGGCCGAGGCTGATAGCCTCAGTCAAATCCTCATTGAGGAAGAGTGACCTGGCGATAGTCCGGGCAATTTGTGATACCTCAAGCGTATGGGTGAGGCGGGTCCGGTAGTGATCACCGCTGGGGGCGAGAAATACCTGGGTTTTATGCTTCAGACGGCGGAACGCCTTGGAATGAATGATGCGGTCACGATCATGCTGAAACGCAAGCCGCAGGTCGCATTCGTCTTCCGCCATGAGCCTGCCCCTGCTGTTGCAGCTGAGCGCTGCCTGGGGTGCCAGGGTCTTTTTTTCAATCGCTTCCAACTGTTCTCTGATGTGCATTGCAAGGCTTCTATTTTTCTGTTGCAGCATAATTATGTCAGGCCTCTCTGTACCTATCAGGAAAGAAGAAAAAAATCAATGAGCAAAACCATGAGCTTTATTGACATAGCATCATTGGTTTGATAAAGTTTTTCATAACAAGCCTGTGCACTGAAGCACAAAACAATCAGATAAACAACATAACGATTTATAGGAGGGAACCCATGGCCGCAACAAAAAGCACCGCAAAGAAGCCTGTCAAAGCAGCAAAGAAACCAGCTAAAACAGCAAAAAAAGGATGTGGCTGTAAAAAGTAATCAAAGCCCCCCGTATTTGTAAGTAATGCGGGGGGGGCCTTAACCATCAGTTTCGTAAGCCGGTGAACGCAATGCCAAGACAAAAGCAGCAGACAGTTCAATGCCAGTGCTGCAGGCAAGAGAAAAGACTGAGCGACGTGCTGCCTGCTGAAGCAGTTCGTGAATCAATCATGGAACTGATAAAGCATCAATGTCCTGACTGGTCCGCCGGCAGCTTCATCTGCCTTGCTGATCTGAACCGCTTCAGAAACCAGTATGTTGAGCAGGAAGTAAAAGCGGAAAAGGGTGAACTCTCAATATTGGAAGTGGAGGTGGGGCAGAGCATAAAAGAACAGGAGCTTCTTTTCCGGGACATAGATTGAAGTGTTTCGCGGGAGAAACGCTCATTTGAAGCAATAAAAAAAACGTGCTATAATAGAATAAAAGAAAATGGCAAGGAGATAATTTACGCGTATCATTATGCAGACATCTAAGCTGTCACTGATAATAGTCATCGGGCTCTTTATGATGGTGCTTGCGGGATGCATGGTCAATCCCACAACCCTGCAGAGCGAATTTAACGTCGTTAGCGAGGAACGCGAACTCAATATTGGCAGGCAGGCACACCCGGAAATCATAAAGCAGTTCGGTTATTATGAGAATGAAGATCTGCAGCGCTATGTAAACGAAGTAGGACAGAAGCTGGTGGCCGTTTGCAAGCGAAAGGATGTTACCTATCACTTTACCGTGCTCGATACCCCGATGGAAAATGCATTTGCCGTTCCCGGCGGATACATCTACATCACCCGCGGGCTGCTGGCATACCTGAACAGCGAGGCGGAGCTGGCCGGCGTGCTTGGTCATGAAATAGGGCATGTGGTCGGCAGGGACAGCGCAAACCAGATATCGCAATCGATGCTTGCCCAGATTGCCGTTCTTGCCGGTGTTGCAGCGCCGGGAGGGGCTGATATGGCCCAGGCCACAGGCATGCTGCTCAACTCTGTGATGATGGGATTCGGCCGGGAGAAGGAATACCTTGCCGACCAGCAGGGCGTTGAATATATGTGCAAGGCGGGCTATGACCCGGAACAGATGGCGTCATTCCAGAAAAATCTCTCCCGGATAACGCAGGGTCCCATCGGCGATCAGGTGTACAACTCAACGCACCCGGATATGATGAACCGTATCGAGCGGTCAACAGCGCAGTCAAAAGTTATGATGGCCATGAATAATGCCATGCAGCAGATCAATAACGGGCCCCAGGCAGGAGTGCCTGGCCGTGCTGCCAAGGGCCAGATATTATCTGACCGGTACAAGGAGTACCTTGAGGGCCTTGCCTACGGCCCGAAAGAAAATTTACGCCACATAAAAATATATACTGCGCAAGAGGGTGACACGTTTACCATTATCGCTAAAAAGACCTTCGGCAGCGAGCAGCAGGCAAAACTGCTGGCGGAAATAAACGGCATGCCGGTAACAATGCAGCTGGTCGCCGGC
>JAPLIX010000176.1:4785-8136 GCA_026388865.1 Pseudomonadota bacterium
TAACAGGCTTAAGAGGATTTCCGCCTTCTGCTGTCTGGCTTTTCCATTCCGCACGCTGCACGTATTTCACCGCAGAGATCACCCGTCCTCCGCAGTAGCCTGCTACGAAGGGTGGACAGAGTTCGCTGAGTCTTGATAATTTTATCTCTGCGTTCCCTGCGTGCTCCGCGGTTAATTACTAATTCCGCATTCCGCATTCCGCATTCTGCAATCTTAAATCTTAACTCTGCAATTTTATCTGTGCCATTTCAATCTTGTGCGCCTGCCGGCGCGAAAAAATAATTGACAAAGCCGTAATTATAGCCTTACTATAATTGCAGTAAGTGTAAATATAGTGAGGCTGCGATGAACATACAGAGAGACTTACTGCAGAAATTAGCCCCCTTTCTGTCGCGCCGGGAATATATTGCCGTTGTCGGACCGCGGCAATCCGGTAAGACTACGTTCCTGGAGATTCTTCAAAAGTACTTACACGAGGAGTTGAAGATCCGAAAGGAATTCATCCAAACGGTTACCTTCGAAGACCGCAGGCTTTTGTCTCAGTTTGAAACAGACCCGGCAGCCTTCATCCGCTCCTATATTCCCCCGCACGTTACCGGACGTTTTTATTTCATGATTGATGAATTTCAGTATGCTGTTGATGGCGGGCAAAAGCTGAAGCTGCTGTATGATACCCTGAAAAACATAAAAATAGTTATCACCGGCTCTTCATCCCTTGATATTAAAGCGCACGTGGGAAGACATATGGTCGGCCGGATTGTGACGTTTGACCTGTACCCGTTTAACTTCCGTGAATATTTGCGCGCTAACGACAAAAGGCTGGAAAGCATCTATGCTGAAAATAATGAACAGGTCATCAGCAGCGTATGGAAAAGCAAAGGATTAAAGAAACGGCAGGCTGATCCGTTCGGGGAAGAGCTGCGTCAGCACTATGAGAAGTTTTGCATCTGGGGCGGATATCCGGCGGTGGTGCTGGCAAGAAACAACGCGATCAGAAGCAAGCTCCTGTCTGATACCTATAATAATTATATTTTGAAAGACATTAAAACGCTTCTGGAACTGGCGACGGAGAAAAACCTTCTGCTGCTTTCACAATATCTGGCCACGCAGACCGGGAATATCGTCGTGTACCAGAATTTGGGCCAGACCGCCCATCTTGATCATCGCCAGATTAAAAAGCATCTGAATATACTGGAAGAGACGTATGTGTGCAGGGAGGTACGGCCTTTTTTCACAAACCGGCAAAAGGAGCTGACCAAGAACCCGAAAATATTCTTTATGGATATGGGCTTCAGAAACAACCTGATGGAAAACATGAACAGCCTGGCTGTGCGGCCTGACGCGGGGGCAATAGTGGAGAATGTGGTATTCATCAGACTTAATGAATTGTGCTCCCGGGTGCAGAAGATCAATTTCTGGCGCACCAAGGCCGGAGCAGAAGTTGATTTTATAATCCATAAACAGGATGCGCTCCTGCCGGTTGAAGTAAAATATACCGGTTTCAAATCAGAAAAAGTGTCCAGAAGCCTGGCAAGCTTTATTGATACCTTTAAACCGGACTGTGCAGTGGTCCTGACAAAAGATTTCTGGGGTTCGGGGAAAAAAGATAAAACCAGGATTTTATTTATCCCTGTTTATTATTTATAGACAATGATTTTTCCTCATCACTCGTTACTCAGCACTCATCACTCTTCCTTTAGCCCCGAGTCACGAGCCACGAACCACCAGCCCCTGACCACTCGTCACGGTTCACTGGCCCCTAGTTTTTCATTCTGCAAGTCTTCACCGCTGAGATCACCCGTCCTCCGCAGTAGCCTGCTACGAAGGGTGGACAGAGGTCGCTGAGCCTTGATAATTTTATCTCTGCGTTCCCTGCGTACTCTGCGGTTAATTACTAATTCCGCAATCCGAAATCCGCATTCCGCAATAGAGGGTCCCCAAACCCCCAGTCCCCATCCCCTCATTATCATTCTGCAATCTTAAATCTGCAATTTTCTCTGTGCCTCTGTGCCTTATGCCTTTGTGCCTCGATTAACCCTTTTTACCAATCCATTAAAATCCCTTGCAATTCTAAGTTAGATGTAATAATGAGAAGCTTATTTGATTTTATAGTTTCTAAGAGCTGAAAACTGATGGCTATTAGCTGAGACATAAAAAATGGAAAAAGAACATCTGGAAATTCTCCTGGAAGATATACGCGGTAAATTCGACCTGGTTCTGGAGGGCCATGATTCTCTCCGCAAAGAGATTCGTGACGCGCGGGAAGAGTCAAACGAGAAACATGACCTGACCGCTTTCCAGATTAAGGCGCTTAATAACAAGCTGGATGATAAAACACAGGAGCTGCACAATAAAATTGATGCTGGCAATACCAGTTTAAATAAAAAAATTGATGATGTTGAAGCCAGACAGACTAAAAAGATTGATGCTGTAGCAAATGACCTCGCAGCACACCGGGCCGATACGGAAGGGCACAAAAGAGAATATAAGGTGTCTGAGTAGCCGGAAGTTGTCTGACGTCTGTTCTCTGCCTGCCCGTCGAAGCCTCGTGCGAAGGCGGGTCATCTATCTTCTGTTTTTTACGAGTCACCGTTCGACCGTTCGACTGCGCTCACCGCAGGCTCGAGCCACTATTTCTGGCCACTCGTCACTGCTTTTTGCTTATTGCCTATTGCCTAACGCCTTTTGCCTTCTAAAGGGGTTTCCATGTTTCAGGCTGGTTATATATAAATAAGGGCTTCTTACAGCACGCATGCTGGTGGAAGCTTTTTTTATTTGGAACAGGCATTACCCAGATGCATCTATTGCCTTTTGCCTAGTGCCTATTGCCTTTTCATAAATCAAGAGCTTTTATCAGACTCTGTGCTGGTGGAAGCTTTTTTATTTGGAAGGGCATTGCCTATGCGTAGCAGGTTTTCCTATCGCCTCACGCCTATTGCCTATTGCCTGGTATGTGAATCAGCGGGGAAGGGGATAGGTAATGAGTGGCTGTCCCCACTTTCCGAGTGGCTGTCCCCACTTTCCGTGCATAACCTTTAATAAAAAGCAAGGTGGTCAATGAGTTGTGAAATTAAAGTCCCTAAAGAGATTAAGCCATCACAAAATGTTCTTAAAAAAGCACAAGAATTTATTGGCAAGTTTAAAATTTTTGAAACCGTTCATAGTGTGCCGAGCTTACTTTATTTTGATAATAGAAGCAGTGCTTTTTACTTGATTTGTCACGTAGATGCAAAAGAGATAGCTGCAAAATCAGATTCAGATGCAGTGCTAGATCCTAATGATAATGAAGATTATAAACTGAACAGAAATTTATATACCGATACATTTGCTTATAAAAATATGGAGGATGAT
>JAPLIX010000314.1 GCA_026388865.1 Pseudomonadota bacterium
CGAATGGCGTATGGCTATCGTGATGTGAAATACTTTTTACTGAAAATTCATCAGCACTGTGGACTGTTGAATCCACGTCTTTCAACTTAAACACGAATGAACCTGATTTTATCTCAGTGTCCTCGGTGGTTGATTTTTTTTATTAACGCGGGCTGGTATATGAAATCGTTTCCTCATCGGGAAGGGGTTCCGGGATTCCTGGCAGCAGGCATCGCTAGCGGCATTAAAAAGAACGGGGCAAAAGATCTGGGCCTGCTCCTGAGTGAGCAGCCCTGTACGGCTGCCGGCGTGTTCACTAAAAACAGGGTAAAGGCCGCCCCGGTGCTGCTCTGCCAGAGAAGGTTGCGCAACGGCGCTGCCCAGGCGGTACTGGTGAACAGCGGCAATGCCAATGCCTGCACCGGACCGGCAGGGTTACAGGATGCAGTTGCTACCTGCCATGAGACGGCAGCGCTGCTTGGTATAGCTGAAAGCCTGGCAATCCCCAGTTCCACCGGGGTAATCGGAGTGCCGCTTCCAGCTGAAACTATTAAAAAAGCTCTTCCCCGGTTAATAAAAAGTGCTGCCAAAAGCGGTATCCCCGCTTTTGCCGATGCAATCCTTACCACTGATACGCGGCAGAAGATAGTGGCGCGCTGCGCTGAGATAAACGGAGAAAAAATTAAAATCTGCGGCATTGCAAAGGGCTCCGGCATGATTATGCCGCAGATGGCGACCATGCTTGCTTTCATTATTACTGATGCCGCGATTGACCGTGCAGTGCTCTCCACGCTGCTGAAAAAAGCGAGCGGAGCGACGTTTAACAGAATCAGCGTTGACGGGGAGACGAGCACCAATGATATGGTGCTTGCACTTGCAAGCGGGAGGACAAAAAAAATAATCCGCCGGGAAGACTCTGCCGCCGGTAAGCAATTCAGCCTCATGCTGCATGAGGTTATGCGGGAACTGGCGCTTCTGGTGGTGCGGGACGGTGAAGGAGCTACCAAGCTGATAACCGTCAGGGTGAAAAACGCAAAGACGGTTCAGGATGCCCGCAGGGCGGCATTCCGCGTGGCCAACTCCCCTCTGGTTAAGACNNNNATAACTGGGGAAGGATTATGGCTGCCCTGGGCATGTCCGGAGCTGCCTTCAATCCTGACCGGACGGATCTGTATATCAATAATCTTTTAGCGGTTAAAAATGGCCAGGCAGCACCGGGAAACAGCCATACCCTGGGAAGTTCATTTAAGAAGGAGCGTATAAACATTGATATTGATTTACATAGCGGCAAAAAAAGATTTGAGGTTTTTACCTGCGATCTGAGCCATGATTATGTAAAAATTAATGCTTCCTATAAAACATAATTATGCTTGCTAAAAAAAAATATATATGGTAATAACAAAAAATTTTAAATAGATAGTTAAACCTGCCGCCTGCACGGCGGGGTTGCTTGGAATATTTTTATTAGTTTCTCTATACATGCTTTATGTGCATAAGCATGTACCCGGTCACTTTCAAACCTAAAAATGATTTGCTGTAAACAAAAATAATCGCAAACAAGTAACCAGGAATGTTTAAAGGAGGTATGATTGACAACACTCATTAGCATGAAGCAGCTTTTAGAGGCAGGGGTACACTTCGGCCATCAGACACGGCGCTGGAATCCCAAGATGAAGCCCTATATCTATGGCGCCCGCAATGGCATCTATATTATTGACCTGCAGAAGACCGTCGTCCTTTTCAAAGAAGCCTATGACTTTATTGTTGAAACCGTTGCCCAGGGGAACTATGTGCTGTTTGTGGGCACCAAGAGGCAGGCCCAGGATGCTGTCGGCGAAGAATCAAAGCGCTGCAATATGTTTTATGTCATCAACCGGTGGCTTGGCGGTACCCTCACGAATTTTCAGACCATCAAAAAAAATATTGAACGGATGAAAAAGCTTGAAGCCATGAAGGCAGATGGCAGTTTTGCCAACTTCAAGAAAAAGGAAGCCCTCGGTCTGGAACGGGAATTGATAAAGCTGAATTTCCTGCTTGAAGGCATCAGGGATATGAACCGCGTTCCCGGGGCCCTGTTTGTGGTTGACCCCAAGAAAGAAAAGATAGCAGTGGCTGAGGCCCGGAAATTAAAAATCCCCGTGCTCGGTCTGGTTGACACCAACTGTGATCCTGATGATGTTGATTATGTAATCCCGGGAAACGATGATGCGATTCGCGCCATCAGGCTGTTTACCGCAAAAATTGCCGATGCCTGCACTGAAGGTGCCCGGAGACGCGAGGACCGGATTCAGACAGCAGTCTATGCAGAGCCGCAGTCCGGGCTCGCTGAAAAGGCTGCGGGAGCAGGTGAGGATGATACTGAATTTGAGGATTAGTCATCATCCGGTGGTGGATGATGAATTATGTGTCGAAAAAGGAGATTTGCATGGAAATAGATGCTGCACGCGTTAAAGAACTGAGAAACCAGACCGGTGCGCCCATGCTTGATTGCCGCGATGCTCTCAGGTCAAGCGCTAATGATATTGAAAAGGCAATCATATACCTCAGGGAAAAAGGCATTGCGTCTGCCCAGAAGAAGATGAGCCGCGAAACCAAAGAGGGTAAAATTGTATCCTATATCCACCCCGGTGATAAAATCGGCGTTATGGTTGAAGTGAACTGCGAGACCGATTTTGTCGCGGAGCTGCTTGAACAGGAGCGGCAGATACTGAAGGCCCAGGCGCAGAACCTTAACAAGCCGGAAAAGGTCATGGAGAAGATTATTGAAGGCCGGCTGGATAAGTTTTATGCAGACGTATGCTTCCTCGAGCAGCCGTTCGTCAAAGACGACAAGATGAGCATAAAGGATTATATCAAGAGCGCTATTGCAAAATTCGGTGAGAATGTAAGTGTCAGCCGTTTCTGCCGCTTTCAGCTCGGCGAAAAAATTTAATTCCAGGATTTTAACATGGCTAAAAAAGATGCCGGCACCACCCGTGGCCTCATCTACAAGCGGATTCTGTTAAAACTGAGCGGGGAAGTTTTAAGCGGCAGCAGGGAGTACGGTATCAGCTATGATGTCATGTGCAGTATTGCGCAGGATATCAGGTGCATATACGACCTCGGCTGCGAAATAGGTATTGTGATCGGCGGCGGGAATATTTTTCGGGGAGTTTCTGAAAATGCCCAGGGAATGGACCGGGTTTCGGCAGACTATATGGGCATGCTTGCCACCGTTATAAACAGCCTGGCGCTTCAGGATTACCTGGAGAAGCGGGGCGTTCCGACCAGGGTGTTATCTGCCATTGAGATGCGCCAGGTTGCCGAGCCGTTTATCCGCAGGCGGGCCACCCGCCACCTGGAAAAGGGCCGGGTGGTTATCTTTGCTGCCGGTACCGGCAATCCGTTTTTTTCCTCCGACACTGCTGCAGCGCTCAGGGCCACTGAGATCAATGCTGAGGTGATATTAAAGGGAACCAAAGTTGACGGTGTCTATGACCAGGATCCCCTGCGCAACCCGAAGGCAAAGAAATTCGACAGCATTTCCTACCGTGAGGTGCTGGCCAAGAATCTGAAGGTAATGGATCTTACTGCCATCACCCTGTGCCTGGACAACAACCTTCCGATCATTGTTTTTAATCTCACCAAGCCGGGCAATATCGGCAAGGCAGTTACCGGGGAAAAGATAGGAACCCATATACGAGGCTGAGCTATGGCACCGGCGTACCTGGATAAACTAAAGACAGATCTGGAAAAGAGCATCGATTCTTTTAAGCGGGAATTGAGCAGGGTGCGAACCGGCCGGGCATCAATCTCCCTGCTTGACGGCATACGGGTGGACTACTACGGGACCCTGACGCTCCTGAACCAGCTGGCCACGCTT
>JAPLIX010000423.1 GCA_026388865.1 Pseudomonadota bacterium
ATAACCAGATTAAATATTTATATTCCGCAGTCCGAATTCCGCAATCCGCATTATGTTTTATCCTCGAACCCAACCATCGAACCCTGACAAAGGAGCAAGTATGAAATGGGAAGAAGATGCACGGCAGGTGGTGGATGCAATTCCGGTCCATGATATTATCAAGAACATGATTATCCTCTGGGCGGAACGGTGCGCGCGCAAGGCGAAGCGGGACGTGGTTACACCTGAGGACATGATCAAGACGAGGGATGATTACTTTGAATGGTTCGGGGAGGCAAAGATAGCAAAAATTCAGGCGGCACGGGACAACAATCAGTCAGATACTGACCTTGACCCGGAGATCGCTCTCAATAAAGACCCCGCCCTCTATAAAATCGAGCTTTGCCATTCGCGCTTTTTCGGCTGCGACCGGGACCTGATAAACGTGAGGGAGCTGGGCCCGAAAATAAAGCAGAAACTGGAAGAGTTGAAAATTACCGAGATACTTGCTGACAAGGCATTTGAAGTGCTCATGCCGCACAGCGTTTTCACCGTCTCCATATCAGGCTGCGGCAATATCTGCACCGGAGCGGAGTCCAAGGACATTGGCATCCACGGCGCCGCCAGGCCCAAAGTCACCGACAAGGAGTGCAGCCAGTGTAAGAAGTGCGCCCATGCCTGCCTGGACCGGATTATTAGTTTTGAAGACGGCAGGCCCGTCATCAACGAAGACTGCTGCAGGCTCTGCGGCAACTGCATCCAGGTCTGCCCTACCGGCGCCATCGCGTTTGACAAAAAAGGCTGCAGGATAATGGCCGGCGGCACCTTCGGCCGCTTCGCGAAATACGGGACCGAGCTTTTCCGTTTAACGGATACTGATATGATCTATCCGATACTGGAAGCATCGGTCAATCTCATAAAGGAGGAGCTGAGCGAAACCTACGAAGACAACTTCAGTTTGCTCATGCGGCGCACGGGAATTTCACCCATCTTTGAGCACCTGAGCAAGGTGGGGAAAATATAAGAGCAGAACACAGACAGGGAGAGGACAGAAGTCAGACAGAAGATATTAATTGTCTGTTCTCTGAACGTCTTCAGTCTGAATGTCTGTCATCTGAAAGGCTGTTTTATGTCTGAAATAAATGATGGCTACTATTTCATGTTTGAGATCGGCTGGTTTCTTGACCTGCTGATTCCCACGCTGGTGCGAATTAAAGACGGCAGCTTGTATCTTGTGGGCAGCAAGCCATGTGAGATAAAAGATTTGAAACCCTGCTGCATCCCCTGCGGCGGGGCGGAAGAATGTAAAAAGCTTTCCTTTGATGACGCGGCGCTGAAGGCGTTCAGGAGTGCTGATTCATTACGGCCTGTTCACACGGCAGATGACCTGGCTGAAGAACTGCAGAGAGCCCTCGATGATAAAGAAATCCGGGACCGCTATTTTAATACGAAGGGGAAACTGCGGAAGGAAGCGACGCCGGAGAGAATCAGAAATGACTACCAGGTGCTTTCAAAGATATAATACCGCAATATTTTTTCAAAAACCAATTACCGGCTTTCCGATTCATAAAGCAATTTCTTTAGAGAACCTCTAATAGTTCCCTATTTGTCACTCCCGCGAAAGCGGGAGTCCAGTAATTACAATTGTTTATAGATTCCCGTTTTCACGGGAATGACATTTTTAGAGGTAGCCTTTAATCTTATACTCTTTGGGAACATCATCCATTGCCATGAGAAAATAAGCATCTTTAATATTATCTTCCAATTCTTTCAAGGTTTCTCCCTGGGTCATAATTTCAGGGTGTTCCAATAGTTTCCCCAGCCAGAACTTTTCACTTTTCCAATAGATTAAAGTCATTTTTGTCATGTTGAATGACCTCATGGATTACGGGATTGTTTGCATGAGATTTTGCTGCTAAAATACTTGAAACAAAACACGTTATTACGCATGTGCAGAAACTATGAACCAAGAAGACACTTGGTGCCTTTAGCAGCGACTTCATAATACCGCGCCTCTATCATAGTACCCTCAGGGTCGAGAAAATAAATCGACGTGCCGGTGCCGTGCGCTCCCCAGCGTGGTATTGGCCCTTCCTTTATGGCCACACCTCTGGTCTTCAAACGTTCTCCAAGTGCGTCCCAGTCGCTTTTGCACAGAGCCATGCAAAAGTGATTCAGGTTATCCCGTCCGGGACCGGCCTGGGCAGTCTTCTGCCACATTTCTTTCGGAAAGAGATCAATAATTGTGTCATCATTCAGCCGAACAGAAGGGAAGGGCACTTTCCCTGCGCGAAACTCTTCCAGCCGTTCGGTTTTCAACTGCAGCACCTCCGAGTAAAAAGAGATTATCGTCTCCATG